>NZ_JAVDVI010000006.1:0-249531 GCF_031456785.1 Flavobacterium arsenatis | reverse complement strand
TCCCTGAGCTGGTCGGCATATTTTCCGCCGTAGGTCCTCTGCCACTGCTCGTTCCCGTCGGCATCTATCTTGATGAGCCAATAGTCCGTATTGCCTCTTGTATTTTCCTTTTTCGTGCCTTCGCCAGCCTTTGAATTTTTTGCAGGTGCCGAAGAATTCGAGGTGCCGGCAAGCAGGTAGCCACCATCCCGGGCAACCACCGCCGTCTGCAGATCGTCCTGCCCGATGCCCCCGAAGCACCTCTGCCACATCTGGTCGCCCTTTGCATCGAGCTTGACCACCCAGTAGTCGTTCCCCCCGTGGCCCTCAACCGTCTTCTGGAAGCCCTTTGGGCTGTTGGAGGTCCCTGCAAGCAAGAAGCCTCCGTCGTGCGTGGTCCTGATGCTCTGAAGCAGGTCGCTTGCTCCTCCACCGAAGCTCTTCTGCCATTCGGCACCACCGTGCTCGTCCATCTTCCATATCCAGTAGTCCAGGTCGCCACTTCCCGGATCGGTCTTGTTGCCCGACTTCATAGAGAGCGAGCTTCCCCCGAGGATGAAGCCGTAGTCGGCCGTGGGCTGTATGTCGAAAAGGTATTCCGCATGGCGGCCACCATAGGATTTCTCCCAGAGGATGTCCTGGGAATGCACGGCAGGTCCGGCAAGGAAGAGCAGTAAGGTTGAAAAGCAGGCATATTTTCTATTCATAGCAGTAAGAGTTTGATCCGTTTTTTTTTATAAAATAGCAATCTTTGTTGTGATAAATTTAACAAACATAAACCTTCTAATTTAATTGTACAATACCTACTGTTAGATATTTGTATAATTTTACAAAATTATAATGGCTTGCATGATTTGGGAATAAAAATCACAGTAATGCACCCCTGTTAATTCTCTTTAAACAAAAAGCCCCAATAATTGGGGCTTCACGTGGCAGTATTTTATTAAGAGTTTGAGGACATAAACGGATATGCTATAAGAACCCCACAACCTCCAATACATTCTTCGGATGCTTTAAAAAATAAACCTCCCCGTTTGTCTCACTGCAAAAGCCAAAATAAAGCAGGGCAATCAACACACCTTTACCTTCTGGGACACAGGCTTCAAGTCTGATGGTTGTATTTTCATCGTTTGGGGAAATCAGGAAAAGTGTGCTTGTTTCCATCCTGCAAATGGGCGTTTCGGTATCCAGACGCAACAGCACCAGCTGAAGCCCCAGCTTCCTTGCACTCTTGGGAAAAGAAATCTTCTGGATATTGAAGCCCGGCAGCACAAGTTTCCCTGTTTCCAGGCCAACATCATATTGTTGCATCATCACAGACTGCAAGTTTCTCTTTGGGTTGAAAGAAAAATGATGCAGCATCTTCCTGCCTTGTTCGGTCTGAAGGCCAATTCCAAAGCTCCTTTCGCCTTTTGGCGAGTTGGCATCACATCCCTTGATGTTCGTGATCAAAGATTGGATGTAGCCATACATGTGCGGATGTGGCAAAGTTTGCAGGTAAAAAGTAAGGGTGGAATAGAGCTGGGATGCAATCTTCGAGCATCTCCCAAACTCGGTACCCAGTTGGCGGGTAGCTTCATAGCGTTCCTCTGTCCGGATGCGGTCGCCATTAAAGCCTCCAGGTGTAGAGATAATGTTACCATATTGGGTTTCCCTTGCAGAAAGATTGCCGAGCTTGCCCGTAAATTTTATTAGGCCTGTATTTTTTGCCATGGCGAATATTTTTAACGTGGTTAATGAGCATAAATATAAAAAATGTATCTTTACAATAATAAAAAAGAAACCCTTTTTTTCTACTTCAAATTCAAGGCATTCTCCTTTTTAAAAAAGCATTTTTCAAAACCCATTAAAGCATAGCCATACCGTACCTATACCGTACCCGTACCGTATTAGGTGGCGCTTTCCTTCGTGTTATCGTCGTAGTTCCTTCGTATATACTATACCCTTAATGCAGCACTGCTACCTTTCTCGCCATAATGTACTTGCCAAAAAAGGTATCATTTCCGAACATATCCCGACCAAGACCCGGGCAAAACTCATGTAAAAAATTCCGCAAGAAGAAGAACGATCTTATTTCATAGTCTTGAAAGCATTTGCAAACGCTCAAACACACTGCCATTTAAAATCTTCAATTATCTTTGCAAAAAAGATTTTTCCGCAAGATGAACAAGAGTTTAAAATTAGGCATACTGCTCAAAGACGCAACGATCCATAAAGTACAATTTGACAAGGAATGGTTTTTTCATCTGAAAGATGTAGCCGGTTATTTGGGGGAGGATCTTTCTGAGGTAGAATTCATTCACCTTCCTTTCACGATTGATGAGGAAGTGATAGAAGCTAAATGTGCTACCTTAGAAGATATTGAAAGAGGCCGAAAAGTGATATAGATTAGAAAAACTACTCATTCAAATTTTGTTTTTCTAAAACTTCATTTATTCTGAATTCCACAACCTTTAGTATCAAATCTGTTGGAAGTTCCTTGTCTAAAGGGAATTGCACTGAACCTTTACCTGTTTTATAAACCGAAAATTCCTTTTCAAAAGCTTTATGACCTGTTGGCAAGGCATAGAACCCAATGTGGTTTTTGAATCCGGCAAAATAAACCAATGGCTTTCCCTTTAGCTTGAAGGTCGGGATTGCATAACTTATGGATGCTTCTGCTTCTGGAGCGTTCTTTACAATGATTGCCCAAATCTCACGAAGCCTTTCCTGAGTAGTGTCAGGAAAGGCAAGGATATATTCTTCAATAGTTTTTGGTGGGTATTTTGCCATACTTTATTTTTTTAGGAATTAATCCGTTGCGGATTTTTCTTTAATATCAAAGCACTGATGAGTGATACTATTATTCCAAGAGGTAAGATTTCTGAAAAAGTGAGTAATATCACCATAAGCGGATTTTTATACCATTCTCTATAGGTTTCCATATCCTGAATTTTAACCTGCATTTCCGCATCAGTCAGCCCTTCGGCTTTGGACTGATTGATGACAAAATCGATATATTTATCCATAAAATCAGGAATAAAATAATAATATTCTATCAGCCATACGCCAACATAAAAAATGGAAGCTACAAGTGCAATCAAAAAACCAACCTTAAAGGCTTTGCCAAATGTAATCACACCTCCATTGTAATTGTTACGAAAATTACGTATGCCTACAAAAACAAACGAAAAAGCCAACAGCATGCCAAGATAACCCAGCACCATACTTGGTTCAAAATTCTCTTGATTATTATAGCATTGATAGGTGGCGAAAACCATCATTGTAGTGACGATGATTCCAGCAATACTTCCAAAAATTAGGATTGTTTTTTTCATAATTATAAGTTTAGATTAGGTTGCAAATGTTGATTAAAAAACAACAACTTCACTCATACTTTAGGATGATTTTACCGGAATTCCTCCTAAAGTACTAGCTGATTATCCTTAACTTCTTTGCGTTTTCAACAGCCTGGGTGCGTCGTTTTGCTTCCAGTTTTTCAAATAGATTCGAAGAATGGGTTTTGATGGTGTTGAGTGACACAAATAACGATTCGGCAATTTCCTTGTTGCTCATTCCTTGTGCCATCAATTGAAGTACTTCGAGTTCACGCTTGCTGATTTTTCGATTTGCTGCTTCCCTTCGATTCATTATAAATGCTGAACCATCAATAAATCGTTCTACAATCCTCATTTCCACTTTGGGACTAGTGAGTTTCTTGGCCAACCAAATTCCCAAAACGGTAAAAAGAACAGCAATAGCACCAACATATAATTCAAAACTGTGACTAATGATAAGAAAACGAAACTCCAGAAATCGAAGCAGTACAAAAAGTAGTGCCAGGGAAATTCCGTAGAGAATGATTTCTTTATTGTATCGTGAAATTTGAAAACCCATAAAATAAAAAATTTGAAAGCACCTCAAATATAAGAAATCATTTTTTTCTTAAATTGAAATTGTATAAAGTATGTTATAAATCTTATAATAAGACATTTGCACGAAACCAATAGCTTTGTATTAACCTTTTTTGCCCCAACATAAAAGAGATTAACTAGAACCCTAATTTAAATGCAATTACAAAAACCTTTGCGTATTATCATTGCCGATGATGATTTCGATGAAATTGATCTTCTAAAAATAGCTTTTGAAAAGAGTTCGAGCTTTGAAATAATAGCTTGTGTAAACAACGGGCAGGAAATCATTGATGCAGTGAAAAAAAACAACAAACGTCCGGATGTGATACTGACGGACATGTATATGCCAATCCTAAACGGACTAGAAGCTACCGAAATACTTCGGATGAACGAGGAAAACGCATCAATATCGGTCATTATATTCTCTACAACCATAAATCCATCCATAACTGAAAAAGCAAGCCATTTAGGCATTGTTGGAACATTATTGAAACCTTTTATGATGGACGATTATCAAGGACTTCCAAACAAAGTTGTAGAAATGCTGAACAGTAAAGTGTCCTAATTAAACTTACAATATAATACCCCAACCTACTAATCTAAAATACCAATGGGAGATAAAAAAAACCTCAACAACGACGAAGCGATTGAAAAGATCAAGGATCTTGCAGAAGAAATGAAAACCTGTATGTTTTGCACCTACAAGGACGGCAAAATTCAATCCAGACCTATGTCGGCTTTGGAGATTGACGATGAAGGCAATCTGTGGTTCATGACCGATAGGAAATCAAACAAGATTAAAGAGATAAAATCAGATAATACCGTTGAACTCTTTTACACAAAAGGCTACGACATGTTCCTGACACTTCACGGAAAAGCAACTATTTCCTACGACAGGAACAAGATCGAAGAACTTTGGAATCCCATCATCAAAGTTTGGATGCCGGGTGGTATAGATGATCCGGATTTGTCAGTAATTAAATTCACTTTTGATGACGGCTATTATTGGAACAACAAGCACAACAAGGTGGTTGTTGCTGCCAAGATGGTGGCTTCCCTATTTACAGGCAAAACGATGGACGATGGTATTGAAGGAAAACTAACATAACAGCATTTCTAGCGGGATAATAGTAGATACCAAAGTTTTTTTATTACTTTGTCATAAAACCCCTTCCCTATGAGCATCACTTTACAATTACTTTGGCTTTTTATATTGGCCATTCCAGTGGCCTGTGTCGCATGGACAGTAACCCATGAAGAGGTATTTCGTGAACCAAGGGAATACTGCATAAAACGTTCTCATAAAGGCAGATCAATAATGGAACGTAAGTTTTTTTACCTCTTTACATGCGAATATTGTTTCAGCCATTATGTAACGATTTTCTTTATCCTTTTTACGGATTTCCATTTGCTGTTAGACGATTGGAGAGGCTATATCATTGCAGGTTTTGCTCTGGTTTGGGTGGCCAACACCTATATGAGTTTGATGGCCTATCTCCGTCAGGGAATCAAAAAAGAGAAAACCGAGATTGAACTCATGGCCGAAAAGAAAGATAAAATTGTAAAGCAATAAACTTTCAACAAAACACGCTACTACAACGTTGTATTTGTTTTTTATCTTCAAACATTCTTTATAAAACTATTCTTTTTATTGTGTTTTTTCTATTTTTACGATAATTAAAATGATAATCTTATAATTTTACTTATCTATGAACAAATTTATCCCAGCCTTATTTCTTGTTGCTTTCGGATTATTCGCACAAGCACAAGAGATAGCGTCACCAGACAAAAATCTCAACTTAAAATTCAGCCTCATACAAAATGGCGTTCCTGCCTATGAATTGAATTACAAGAACAAACCTGTAATAAAATCAAGTAAACTAGGAATAGAAACCAAGGACGTGCCTTCCTTTTTAGATGGATTTACGGTTGTAAAAACAGAGAATACCACTTTTGATGAATCTTGGAATCCGGTTTGGGGCGAACAAAAAACAATCCGAAACAACTATAACGAGCTGTTGGTTACCTTGGCTCAGAAATCAGTAAAAGACAGACAGATCAAAATACGTTTCCGCCTTTTTAACGATGGTTTAGGTTTCAGGTATGAATTTCCAGAACAGGAAAACCTGACGTATTTTGTTATAAAAGAGGAAAGAACACAATTTGCATTGGCGGGAGACCACAAGGCTTTCTGGCTTCCGGGCGATTTTGACACGCAGGAATACAGTACTGTAACTTCAAATTTATCTGAAGTTAGAGGCAAGATGAAAGCGGCGGTAACGCCAAATGCTTCACAACATCCTTTTTCAGACACGGGACTTCAAACGCCATTGATGATGAAGAGCAAGGACGGTTTGTACATCAACATCCACGAAGCGGCATTGATAGATTATTCGTGCATGCACTTGGAACTTGACGACAAGAATTTAATATTGAATTCCTTCCTGACACCCGATGCCATTGGCGATAAAGGTTATATGCAGGCTCCAACACAATCACCTTGGAGAACCATAGTGGTAAGCGATAAAGCAACCGAGATCCTAGCTTCCAAACTAATCCTCAACCTAAACGAACCAACAAAATACGAAGACGTTTCTTGGATCAAGCCTGTGAAATACGTTGGTGTTTGGTGGGAAATGATTACTGGAAAAAGCTCTTGGGCCTACAATGATTTGACAAGCGTAAAATTAGGAGAACTGGATTATTCTAAAACAAAACCTAATGGAAAACATGCCGCCAATACAGCCCATGTAAAAGAATATATCGACTTTGCTTCAAAACACGGATTTGATGCGGTTTTGGTTGAAGGCTGGAACGAAGGTTGGGAAGATTGGTTTGGAAAATCAAAAGACTATGTTTTTGATTTCGTAACCCCTTATCCAGATTTTGATGTAAAGGAATTGCACCGTTATGCCGCTTCTAAAGGTGTGAAGATGATGATGCACCACGAAACTTCTGGTTCGATCAGAAATTACGAACGTCACATGGACAAAGCCTATCAATTTATGGTGGAAAATGGCTATAATTCTGTAAAAAGTGGCTATGTTGGCGACATCATCCCACGTGGCGAATACCATTATGGACAATGGGCAAACAACCATTATTTATATGCCATCACCAAAGCAGCCGATTATAAAATCATGGTCAATGCTCACGAAGCAGTTCGTCCGACAGGATTAAGCAGAACCTATCCTAACCTGATTGGAAACGAAGCGGCTCGTGGAACAGAATACGAAGCTTTCGGAGGAAACAATGCAGACCATACCACTATCCTTCCTTTTACAAGATTGATGGGAGGTCCGATGGATTATACGCCTGGGATTTTTCAAACTAAAGTAAGTGCTTACAATCCTGACAATAATTCTTTTGTTCATACCACTTTGGCAAAACAATTGGCCTTGTATGTAACGATGTATTCTCCGCTTCAAATGGCGGCCGACTTGCCTGAAACATATAACAAACATTTGGATGCTTTTCAATTTATAAAAGATGTAGCAATCGACTGGGATGAAACCAACATCCTTGAAGCCGAACCTGGTGATTATATTACGATTGCCAGAAAAGCGAAAGGAAAGAACGAATGGTTCGTTGGTGGAATTTCAGATGAGAATGCTAGAATTTCTAACGTAGATTTCAGTTTTCTTCCAAAAGGAAAAAACTACGAGGCAATCGTTTATGCTGATGGAAAAGATGCCCATTATGAAACCAATCCACAATCGTATGCAATCAAGAAGATGAAAGTAACATCTAAAACAAAATTGAAACAGCAAATAGCTCCGGGTGGTGGTTTTGCAATTAGCATTAAGGAAGTTAAGTAATCTAACTTTGTAGTATAAAAAAAGAGCGGTTCTTGTTAGATACCGCTCTTTTTCGTTAATACATTTTCACTTTCTTTGACTTATTGGTGTTTATTCCGAGGAAATAAAAAAGTGGACAGATTTGAATTATCGAGGCTACAATTAAAATAACTCCAATTATCATCAAACCATTATCAACAATACTATCCTCAAAAAAATCGGCTAAAGACAAAGCAATTGAAACAATACCAATAATTGCACGGACAATACTGCCCGTCTTATTAATATTTTTTTTCATTACTTAAAAAATAGTTTTTGTTAATCAAACAAATCTAAACAAAAATAAGTTTAAAAAGTTAATTAATTCTTAATATTTTTATGGAACTATCACTTTTCCAGACCATTGTAGCATTCCCCCTACAAGATTGTAGGTATTCTCAAAACCCAACTGATTCATAACGTCACAAGCTTGCTGACTTCTTCCACCAGCCTTGCAATACACATAATAATTTTTAGATTTATCCAGCTCTTCAACTGCATAAATAAAGCCTTGCCCTTTATAGATATCAATGTTGATTGCATTTTCAATAAATCCGTCGTTCCATTCGTCTTCCGTCCTTACATCTAAAATAACGGCGTTTGTGTCGGCTTCCAGTTGTGAAACCCAATCTTCTTGTGATAAGTTCATAGTATTGTTTTTAAATTAAAAATCTTAATCGGTTTTGCAAAGTTAAGATCTTCGATTTAGCAAAGCTATTCATTAACAAAAATTGCACAAACTTTCACTTTATAATTTGTGAAAATCTGTGCAACTCATGTCGAATTTTATTTGGTATAATCTACGCTTTAATCGAACAACCTATAGCTTTTGTTTGTTTAACCGGAACATCTTTTCCCTGCAATAAAGCATCAACTGCGTCTTGAACATACGTTTGCTTCACTGCTTTTTCATCTTCATAATTATCATCAATCGCTCCGATATATTGAATCACATTTGTATTTCCAGTTTTTTGAATCACATAAACGTGAGGTGTTTTTGTAGCACCAAATTTTGGATACACTTTTTGCCCTTCATCAAACAAGTAAGGGAAAGTAAATCCTTTTTCTTTAGCCCTAACCTTCATCAAATCAAAACTATCGTCTTTTTGTTTTTCTGGATTGTTCGGGTTAATGGCAATTACAGGATAACCGAGTTTGCTGTATTTTTTATCCAAGGCGATAATCCTGTCTTCATAGGCAATGGCATAAGGACAATGGTTGCAAGTGAAAATTACTATAAAACCTTTTGCATCCTTATAATCTTTCATCGAAACCTTTTTGCCGTCTACATTTTTAAGGCTGAAATCTTCGGCCGCATCTCCAATTTTGTATCCTCCTGAATCCTTCACGGTAAAAGCACTCATCACTCCTACCAATACCAAAACCGCTAAAACTTTAATTGACTTCATAATTTCATTTAATTAAATTGATTTACTTCTTTTTCTAATTCTTCATAAGTGAAGCTCCTTTCATAGAACTTTCTGTTTTGTTTCTTATAAATAATCGTTGCTGGAATGGCTCCCGACCAATTTTTATCGACTTTTTCAATCCAAGCGTTTGCATCGGGATCGTTGAGCAAGACAACTTTTGATTGTAATTTTTTCTTCTGCATAAAAGGAATCAATCGGCTTTCAATTTGCTTTGAAATATCCAAACTTACCAAAATCACTTTTACTTTTTTGTCCCTGTATTCTGCATTCAATTTTTCGAAGGAAGGCAATTCTTCAACACAAGGAACACACCAAGTCGCCCAAAAATTGATTACATAGGTGGTATCATTATCTTTTTTAAGAAAATATTCTAGTGAATTATAATCGTATGACTTTACCACTACGCCATCTTTCTGATAGACCTTCAAAGGTTTTGGCTCGTTATCATTGAAAATCGAAACTCCAGTTATCAATACAAAAACTAGAAAAACTCCCGACAGCAATAAAATCTTCTTCATTATATTCTTTTTTTAATTGCCTAAAATTAACCATTAAATGAACCTCACCTTTTATTTTTAACAAAAAATTATAATGACATTTGTACATACAAATAAAAACAAATGCTACATTTGTACCTACAAATTTTGTAATAACAAATATGACAATAGAAGATATCATAAAATCCAGTTCACCACTCCCTCTTCCAAAAAAGACGGTTTTGAATATTTATTATACTCAAAATGTCATTACAGAGAAATTCAATGAAGTTTTAAAACCATTTGACATTTCAGCAGAGCAATTCAATGTATTAAGAATTTTGAGAGGCCAGAAAGGTAGTCCTGCTAATATGTTCCTAATCCAGGAACGAATGTTGGCCAAGACAAGCAACACCACTCGTCTAGTTGACAAATTACTTTTGAAAGAATTGGTTACCCGAAAAGTTTGTCCTGCAAATAGAAGAAAAATAGAAGTGCAGATTACTGAAAAAGGTTTGAATCTATTAGCGGAATTGGATCCAAAAGTCGATCATCATGAAAGTTTGTTTGTACAGAATTTAAATACCGAGGAGCTAGAAACCCTCAACAACCTATTAGAAAAATTTAGAACTATTTAATTTACCCCTATGAGTCATTTATTAGAAAGCCTTAATTGGCGTTATGCAACAAAACAATACAACGCGACGAAAAAAATAAGCCAGCAAGATTTGGAAACTTTACTTGAAGCCACAAGGCTTAGCGTTTCTTCTTATGGTTTACAGCCGTACAAAATCATTAATGTAGAAAATCCAGAAATAAGACAGCAACTTAGAGCAGTAGCTTGGAATCAATCGTCAATTACAGATGCTTCTCATCTTTTTGTTTTTGCGGTTGAGAAAAACTTGGGCGACAAGCAAGTTCAAGCTTATATGGAAAACATCAGCCAAACGAGAGGTATTCCGGTTGAAGCCTTGGAAGGTTTTAGCGGTATGATCCACAACGCAATTGATGGTTTGGATGAAAACGCAAAACAAAATTGGGCCAAGAAACAAGCCTATATTGCCTTATCTACTTTTATCAATACTGCCGCCTATTTGAAATTGGATGCAACTCCTATGGAAGGCTTTGATGCCCAGAAATTCGATGAAATTCTTGGCCTTGACAAACTAGGATTAGCAACAGCGGTAATTGCAGCAGTTGGCTACCGACACGAAGAAGATGCAGCACAGCATTACAAAAAAGTGCGAAAATCAAACAAGGATTTATTCATCAATTTATAATCATAACCTTAATTAATTTATTACAATGAGAAATTTTAAAACTATTGCAATTGCTCTTCTAGTAGCATTCGGAACAACTGTAGCAACGGCTCAGACAAAAAAAGTAGATGTTGCGAAAACCAAAATCAGCTGGGTTGGTAAAAAAGTAACAGGAGCTCACGAAGGTACTGTTAGCTTGAAGGAAGGAAACTTGGTTTTTAATGGAAAAAAACTAACAGGTGGTACTTTTACAGTGGATATGAACTCTATTCAAGTTACAGACTTGAAAGCGGATCAAGGAAAAGAAAAACTAGAAGGTCACTTGAAAGCAGATGATTTCTTTGGTACAGAGAAATTCCCAACTGCAAAATTGAACTTCACAAAAGTAGCAGCAAAACAAAACGGGCTTTACACGGTTACGGCTGATTTGACTTTGAAAGGAATCACCAAACCAATCACTTTTGACATCACTGTAAACGGAAACAAAGCTACTTCTGCTTTGAAAATCGACAGAACTAAATACGACATCAAATATGGTTCAGGAAGTTTCTTCGATAGCCTAGGAGACAAAGCAATCAACGACGAATTTGAATTAGCTGTTGAATTAGCTTTCTAATTTCAAACGAAAAATAATATCAGAATCAAAACTCTGGAGAGCAATCTTCGGAGTTTTTTTGTTTAAATATATTGCCTAAATTCACAGATTTTAAAATCCTTTAATCTGTAAATCTGTGGCTAAAAAAAATACTGTAATTTCGTAGCCGAAAACAAAACCACCTATGAAAAAAATTCTCGTTATCGACAATTACGACAGCTTCACTTTTAACCTGGTTCATTATCTTGAAGACTTGGATTGTGAAGTAACCGTTTTTAGAAACGATGAATTTGAGCTTTCAGAAGTTGTTCCTTTTGATAAAATTTTACTTTCTCCCGGACCTGGAATTCCAGATGAAGCCGGACTCTTGAAAGACGTAATCAAGACCTATTCTGCCACAAAAAGCATACTCGGAATTTGCCTCGGTCAGCAAGCCATTGCAGAAGTTTTTGGAGGCACTTTAACCAACCTCGAAAAAGTCTATCACGGGGTTTCTACCACCATAAAAATTTTGGTTGAAGATGAAATACTTTTTGATACTTTAGACAAAGAAATTGAAGTAGGGCGATACCATTCTTGGGTTGTCAATTCAAATCTGCCTGAAGTTTTGGAAGCAACTTCCGTTGATGAAAACGGAGAAGTGATGTCCCTCAGACATACTATTTTTGATGTAAAAGGAGTACAATTTCACCCCGAAAGTATCCTAACTCCAAACGGAAAAACAATTTTAAAGAACTGGCTTCAGTAAAACTTTAAATTAAATCAAAACTTTACACTATCATATTTAAAATACTGGTTTTTAATTTATAATAAAGTCAGCATAGATATTCTCTATTGAATAAATCAGCCTTAATTAATGTTAACTTTATGTTAAAATAAAATTAAACAAACGTTTGAATTAAACAGTTGTTTAGTTTTGTAATGCACTATTTTTTTACAGTAAATGACTTTAGATTTTAACGACAAACAAATCCGAATTCTTCAAGTTGCCGAAAAACTTTTTGCCGAAAAAGGTTTCGACGGCACTTCCATCCGGAACATTTCCAAGGAGGCAAAAATCAATATCGCGATGGTTTCCTACTACTTCGGTTCGAAGGAAAAGATGCTCGAATCGCTGATTATTTTCCGAACTTCCGACCTCAAAATGCAACTCGAAAACTTGCTGAAAGAGGCTCTTGCACCACTCGAAAAAATTAATAAATTGATTGAACTTTATGTGGCAAGAATTAATAAAAATAAAGGCATTTATCAGATCCTTCATTTTGAATTATCGTCTAAAAAAAGACAAACCAACATCAAATCTTTTACCGAAGTCAAGAAGCGAAATCTAGAATCGCTGAAGCAAATTATCCATGAAGGACAAGAAAACGGCGATTTTGCAAAAGACATAAACGTGCTTTTAATTCCTCCAACCATCCTCGGAACTTTCTTCCATTTCCAGATGAATCGTCCCTATTATGAAGAAGCCCTCGGACTCAAAACCGATGAATCTTTTGATAGTTACGTTCACAACGACCTGACAAAACATATTCAAAAAACCATAAAAGCACTTCTCATCTATGAAAAGTAACCCCATCTTGCTTTCGGCAGTTTTCCTATTGGGGATTTCGGCTGTAAAGGCACAGGAAAAAACAACCTTGTCCTTGAAAGAAGCCGTGAACATAGCACTTTCCAAAAGCGACGAGGTTAGTTTAGCCAATTCCAAAGTAAACACCAAAAGCTACGAGGTTGAATCAACGAAGATGTACCAATATCCGGATATGAAAATTTCGGGACAGTATTTACGGTTGACCAATGCCGAGATCAACCTTCAGTCGTCTCAAGAATCTTCCGAACCAGCAGATCCGGATGCGGAAGCCACAGCTTCGCCAAAAGTGAACCAATTGATTTTGGCCCAAGCCAATGTAACCATGCCGATTTTTTCTGGTTTTAAGTTGAAGAACAGCATCAAGGCTTCGGAGAATTTATATAACTCGGAACTTGCAAATGCTAGTTTTTCAAAAGAACAAACCGCAATGAAGGTCGTTCAGTTTTATGCTGATTTATACAAGGCCCAGAAATCTGTGGAACTCTTTAAGGAAAGTCTCAAAAGCAGTCAGCAACGTGTAACCGATTTCACGGCAATGGAAGAAAACGGCATCATTGCGAGAAATGATTTATTGAAAGCCCAACTTCAGGTTTCGAATGTGCAACTTTCTCTGGCGGAAGCCGAAAAGAATGTTCGCCTGATTAATTATTATCTGGTTACACTTCTAAAGCTTTCGCCCGATACCCAAATCGTGGTCAGTCCGGATAATGTGGATGCCAATCTTTTCAATACCACCATAAAAACCGAAGACGAAGCTTTAGAAAGCAGAAAAGACCTTGAAGCTTTACGATTTGTCGAAAAGGCAACTGAAGCGAATATAAAAGTCGCACAAAGCAACTACTACCCTTCTCTTTCACTAATTGCTGGTTATACAATGCTTGATTTGCAGAATGTGGTTCGGGTTGAAAATGCGATGAACGTTGGTGTCGGACTTTCCTACAACTTGAGTTCCATCTTCAAAAACGGAAAAGAGGTGAAAGTTGCCAAAAGCCGATTCGAAGAAATACAATACCAACAAGCCATCCTAATCGATCATATCAAGGCCGAAATGGTTGTGGCACGCGAAAACTACGAACTTTCTGTAAAGCAAGACAAGGTTTATACGGAAGCAGTTGATCAGGCATCCGAAAATTACAGGATCGTAAAGGACAAATACGACAACGGACTTTCGGACACCAACGATTTGCTTGAAGCTGATGTTGACGCCTTGAGTACAAAAATAAATCAGGCATATGCCAAAGCCAATGTAGTGCTGAAATACTACGAATTGCTTGAAGCGGCAGGACAACTAACCCAATCTTTTAATACTACTAACAACTAACATAATGGAAAATAAAAAAACCAACAAAAAATTCATACTCATCTTTGCAGTATTGATTATAGTAGGAACCACTTACGGTGTTTACAAATATGTTCATTCGCTTTCGCACGAAGAGACCGACGATGCTCAGATTGAGAAAAACATGAACCCAATTATTCCAAGAGTGACCGGTTATGTTACGAAAGTATATGTAAAAGACAACCAATTTGTAAAGAAAGGCGATACTTTATTTACAATTGACAACAAAGATTATTTAGTTCGCGTTGCCGATGCAGAAGCGGCCATCATTGCAGCAGAAGGAAGTTATGCGGCCGCAAAAGCCGATATTGGCAGTGCCTTGGCAAGCATTTCGGTTTCAGAATCCAATGTAAAATCAGCGGGAGGAAATATTGAAAGTGCCAAAATCCGATTGACACGTGCAACAAACGACTTTGAACGTTATAATAATTTATATAAAAACCGCTCCATCACCAAACAACAATTCGAACAGGCCGAAGCGGCAAAAATGGAAGCTGAAAGCCAATTGAGGATTCTGCAACAGCAGGAAAAAGCAAGCAATTTCCAAAAATCGGCAGTCATTGCCAAATCGAATGTTTCGAGTAAGCAGACAGAAATCGCGGCAGCTAACATCAACCGTGCAAAAGCAGTCCTTGATGCTGCAAAACTAAACCTGAATTACACAGTAGTCACTGCTTCTATAGATGGGCAGGTTTCTAAAATCAACATCCAACCGGGACAATTGGTGCAACCGGGACAATCCTTGTTCTACATCATCAACAACGAAGAAGTTTGGGTAATTGCCAATTTCAAGGAAACCCAATTGAACAAGATGGTCATCGGACAGAAAGTAACCCTAAAGGTAGATGCCTTCCCTGATACCGAGTTTGAAGGAACCATCACCTCTTTTTCTCCAGCAACTGGTTCTCGCTTCTCCCTATTGCCACCTGACAATGCAACGGGTAACTTCGTAAAAACAATCCAACGCCTTCCAGTAAAGATAGCGGTTGACAAGAACAACGATGCTAAAAAAGTTAGCCTCCTCCGTCCAGGAATGAATGTGGATGTGGATGTGCATTTGAAGTAGTTTTTTTTAGTTGTCGGTTGTCAGTTATCTGAAAACCGACAACCGACAACTTATAACTTACAACAAAAAATGGTAGGACAAGACGACTTAGTGGAATACGGCTTCAGGAGGGTCATTATCACCATCACGGCGGTAATGTGTGCCTTGCTTGAAATCGTAGATACCACCATCGTAAATGTAGCCTTGACGGATATGAGAGGAAGCCTTGGTGCTACCCTAACCGATGTGGCCTGGGTAATTACAGCCTATGCCATCGCCAACGTGATCGTAATCCCGATGACAAGCTGGCTTTCGCAACAATTTGGAAGGCAGAATTATTTTGCCGCCTCTATCATCATCTTTACCGTTTCCTCCTTTTTGTGCGGAAATGCCTCCAATATCTGGGAACTTGTTGCCTTTAGATTTATTCAAGGTCTTGGAGGCGGAGCTTTACTTGTAACCGCCCAAACAATCATTACCGAAAGCTATCCTGTTGCAAAACGAGGTATGGCACAGGCCATTTACGGAATGGGAGTTATCGTTGGCCCAACACTTGGTCCGCCATTGGGTGGCTATCTGGTTGAGAATTATTCGTGGCCCTATATCTTCTACATCAATATTCCGCTTGGAATCATTGCCACTTTCTTGACGCTAACTTATGTGAAAAGTCCGAAATATGGCGAGAAGCTCAAGGCCAATCAAGTGGATTGGCTGGGCATCATTTCCCTGATTGCATTTATTGGTTCGTTACAATTTGTCTTGGAACACGGCCAACAGGACGACTGGTTCGACGACAAACTGATTGTGTTCCTATCGGTCTTGAGTGTCGTGGGACTACTGGCTTTTATCTGGCGTGAACTCACTTATAAATATCCCATCGTAAATCTTAGCGTCTTGAAGGATGGAAACCTACGAATTGGAACCATCATGTGTTTCATTCTCGGATTCGGACTTTATGGTTCAACTTTGATATTGCCCATTTATACCCAATCGATACTCGGATGGACAGCCCTTGATGCTGGATTGGTCTTGATTCCCGGGTCGATAACCACTGCCTTTATGATGCCGATTATCGGAAAACTCATCCAGAGAGGCGTTCCACAAGGCTATATGGTGGCCGCCGGCTTCCTTGTTTTCTTTGTATTTACGTTCTGGATGCACAACATCATTACACCCGACACGGGAGAAGAACATTTATATTGGCCTTTGATCTTGAGAGGAATAGGACTCGGATTGCTGTTTGTTCCCATCACGACCCTATCGCTTTCTACCCTCAAGGGGAAAGAAATTGGCGAAGGAGCGGCTTTTACGAGTATGATGCGTCAGCTGGGTGGTTCGTTCGGAATTGCCATCATCACCACCTTTATCACCCGATTTACACAGGAACACCGCGTGAACCTCAACTCACATCTTGATGTAACGAGTTTTGAAGTGCAACAACGCATCCATCAACTGCAACAAGGCTTTATGTCGAAGGGGTTCTCCTCCAACGAATCGCTGGCAAAAGCCTATCAGGTGCTCGACCTTACGGTGTTGCAACAAAGCACGGTAATGTCCTATATGGATATTTTTATGTACCTCGGGGTGATGTTCCTGCTCTGTGTTCCGATTGTGTTCTTTATCAAAAGGGGGAAGAATAAGATTGATCTGGCAGATGTGATGCATTGATGAGATGGAAGTTAGGAGATGGGAGTTGGGAGATTTTTTTTATCCTAAAAGTGATTGACGAATAAATTGATGTTCTGAACATTAAATTTGATGTTCTGAACATCATTTACCATACTCATAACCTCGTCGATGAGCCTTTTTACCTCATCAATGAAGCAATTAACATCATTTACCACACTACTAACTTGAACTATCATCCTCGGAACATCAATTTTAATGTTCGGAACATGATTTACCATACACTAAACCTGATTGATCAGGTTAATAACCTCATCGATGTGTCTTTTTGCCTCATCGATGAGGTTCTGAACGTCATTTTTTAAGTTCGGAACCTCATCGTTCAGGGTAAAAATGTTGGGGATTAGAAAAATAATATTGGGGTTGAGGGTTTTAGGTGGGGTTTTGTAGTAATTTTTGTTATTTTTGGGAAGGAATAAAAATTATTTTATCAGACTTATACAACTGTTTTTGAGTGGATATGTCTGATAACGTCAGACATATAAATAAGTTAGGCGATATTTTTCCGCAGAAACGAGAAAATGACAATAAAAAAATTAAATAGAAATTCTGAAAATGCTATTCAAAGGTTGATAAGAGGGAAATCAATGTTTGAAAATTTTTATAGTCTAGAAGATTGGTATGCAGAAACAGAAGAAAGTATCGCCAATAAAGAGTTAGAATATTTTACCTTTATTAAGAGGTATTTTTTATTAGAATTTAAAAAAAGAGATATATACATTTCATCATACGCACTCGATGACATTATTTTTAACTGTATAAAAAACTCAAATCCTAATAATTTTAAAATAGATGTTTTAAAACTAATTGAGTTAAATAATTTAGATGCTAAATCAATTGTGATATTTCCAATTCACAATTTTGGCTTCCAATTTTTTGGTTTAAAAAATGTCTTTAATGGTTCATTAACTTCAATAGAAATTGATAATTTCCAAATTAACACACAAACAAATAGTTTAGAGAAAACTCAGGAATTAATCGTAAACTACGCTAAAAAGGTTTTTGGAAAAAAAATAGATATTTCATTATTGCATCATTTTTATAAATCTAGAAGTCTAAAATGGTTAACAAAAAATCCTTTGCTCTTATTTGAATTCAACTTTACGCAATTAACACCATTTGACAATTTGTCTATCATACTTGAGAAATTATCTCATATAACAAATAAACTTTATTTTATAAGTGTTCTTCGTAGCGAAGAATCTGAATTAGGAAAGTTATTTTCAACAAAAAACACAAATAATTGGGAAACTTTAGATTTAGAACATTTTCTTACTCTAAATGTAAATAATACTGAAAATATGTTTTGTTTACCAATTCATTACAATTATACTTTACTATTTGATGAAATGCACCTAAATATTGATTTACTTGCAAAAAAGAAAAATATTTATAAATGGGAAAAAGATTCATTAAATTCAATCGACAAAATTTCAGAAGGAGATAAAAACTATTTAATTACAAAAGAACCTAAATTTTCTCCATATCACAAGGTTAGTAATTCTTTAAAATACTTTAGAAGAAGTGTAAAATCTGTAAATGATGAGGATAAAATACTAAATTTTAACATAGCTCTTGAATCTCTTTTATTAGACAATGAAGGAGATAAAGTTTTAAAAATACTTGAGAGAATTAATAAATCAATAAAATACTCTCGTAATAAGAAAAACCAACTCGAAAATATTCAGAATATAATTGATCAAAGAAATTCAATAGTGCATAATGCGACAATGACAAACAAAGAATTTGATATGCTTTTGGCTTATAGAATGTATTGTAAAATTGTTTGCTTTATTGCGAAAAATATAGAAGAAATAGAATTTAACAAATCGAATAAAATGGCACTTTTCTTTGAACGAAAATAAAACATCGCCTAACAGCCGTTTCTCGCAATTGCGAATTTTGTGGTAAGTTCACGTTTGCGTTTCGCAAGAATTTTTATCTTTAACAGAAAATAATTCGTTCCGAAGTTCGCAACTGACGAGAAGTGGCGGAACGTTAGCGGTAATTATAACGAACGACAACAATCAGAATGGATTTAAACATACATATCGACATTTTCTCAGTAATTGACAGACATCGTGATGAAATTCAACACTTGAATTCTTACGACCCAGTTACGACAATAATCAAGGATAAATTCCAGTTAGAAATTACGCAACATTTAGCGTCATTAAAAGCAGAAACCCGAACAGACACAAAGGAAGAAATTTTAAAATCGGCAACATCAAAAGGAACAACAATTGAAAATGCAACAGAAGTTCAAAAGGAGATTTATCTCGACATAGGACGAAAATATGCTTGCACACTGTTTATGTTTGATATGGTTAGCAAACCTATAAGCCCGACAGACATCAAACTTTTCTATGAAATACTTTTTTCGGAAACTGATTACAGAACAGAGGAAGTTCTAATTGTAAATCAAGACGGTGAAAAAATCCAATTCCCACCGCCTGGAAAAATAGAACAACTTCTTTCTGACCTAACAGATTGGTATGCAAAGGGGCAGTTTGACAAGAATATACATCCACTTGTTATAATAAGTTTGTATCATTTCAAATTTATTTCTACTCACCCATTTTTAGATGGCAATGGTAGAGTAGGAAGACTTTTAATGAACATACTTTTGATGAATTATGGTTATTTGCCAATACTCATAGAACCTAATGACAGAATAGAATATTATGAAGCGTTGCAAAGTGGAGATAAAGGAGAAATCAAACCATTAGTTGAATTTATATCCTCAAAACAATTAAGGACATTAGAGGATTTTAAAACAAGCCCTGAATATCTTTCTATTGTCGCAAAATTTGAATTAGAACAACAATTAAAACAAATAAAAGGGACTGAAAAGTGCTTTGTTCTAACAGAAGATAGCGGAACTGATAATTTACTAAAACTTGTCTTTGAAGCATCTGGATTTAATCTTGCTGAAACTTCTTTTATTTCGTACGAAGGTTGTTCTAAAATTGGCTCTGTAACTCTATTTTCAATTTTCGTAAAACAAAAACTTCCACACATGGAAATAGTTGTTCATAGAGACCGTGATTATTTGCCCGACAGTGAAATTGAAAAACAAAGAGAAACCTTTAATAAAATTGGAATACACTTTTTCGTTTCTAGAGGCACTGACATTGAAAGTCATTTAGCGAACGCTAAACATATCAATCTTTGCCATCCAAAACTATCAGAACAAGAAGCGGAAGAAATTATAAAAACGGGAATTGAAGAAGTCAAACCAAAGTCATTTGAACTATTAAGAAAACAAGAATTTGGAGAAAAACATAAAGACAAAGCGACACATTTAGATATTGCATTGAAAGAAATATTTGAAAAATCAGTTTTCAAATTTACACACGGTAAGACACTTTATAAATCTATCAAAAGGCAAATTCAAGAAAAGACAAAAGAAAATGCGAAAATTGAGGTAGTAACTAAGGAGCTATTCATTAAACAACTGAACGAAATTGCAGAGAAATTATGGGCAAAATAACTACCGCTAATCGAGTAGACTGCCCTGCCAGAAACTGACAGGGAGAGCCTCTCACACCACCGAGCATACGGGTCACTTACTCGGCGTTTCGCAAAGAGATGGGTTGGGTTGAATGTAGTTTTCCGTTAGTGAAATATATCCCTTTTGTTTCAGGCGTTTCAAGGTAATGGTCGTACCTAAAATGGGACTTTGGGTAATCGCCCAACACCCTTGAGTGCGAATAAAAGCATAGGCGTGGTCGTGGCCAAAACCCGATCACGCGGACATTCACAACACTTAGCGTGGATTTAAGGTGCAAATCCCTGCTATCGGGTTTATGATTAATCCACACTATATCAGCAGTAAACTTCGTTAATAAAAGATGAAACCTCTATATTTCCTTTTATTGATTCTGTACTGGTCTGTTACAGCACAGAAAATTGAAACCATTGATTTTGTAGGTGGCTGGATTGTTTCGGCGGAAGAAAATAGCTTTTCGTCAAAAGATAAGATAGTATTAATAAAAGCAGATGATCGGGATAAACAATATGAACTTAAAGAACATTTAAAAAGTCAAAATCCAGAAACGTCTGAAGTTCTTTTTTTACCCAACCGATTTTATTTTAATCCTAACATTATTAGCTGTGGATGCAGGAATCAAAATCAATTAACATGGAAATGGACAATCAATATAAAACTACAGACAATTAATATTGATGTTATGGGGAAAAAGAAGAATAGATTCAAAATTTTAAGCTTTGAGAAAAGTTTATTGATTAATGAAATTAGTGTAAAAAAATTAACTTTAGTGAAAGTATGACAGTAAATCTGCAAAGTATCGGAAGCCTTTGCTGGCGCGAGCTTCTAGCTCGTGCAAACAAAAATTATAAAACCCAAACCCATTCTATAATACTAAACCCCCATTCGACGTATGAAACAAAAAATCTTGACCCTATTCCTTTTGTTCTTATCGTGTTCCACGTATGCACAAATGACCGCAATCCCCAATATTCCTGCTATTGGTCTTGAGGATGCTGGCTTCAACAAAGATTCTATTAATGCTCTTACTGATACCATTTCCAAATTCAAGCAAAGAGATTATCTAGGACTGATTGTGATTAAAGACAATAAAATTGTATTGGAAAATTACTACAATACGTTTTGGCGTAATCACATACACGATATTCGGTCTGCTGGAAAGAGTATTACGGCTTTGCTTTTGGGTGTAGCTATCAAAGACGGATTGGTGAAAAATGTAGAGCAGGACGTTTACTCTTTTTTTCCTAAGGAAAAATACCCTTCTCTTCACGAAGATTATAAAAAGGTCAAACTCATCCATCTCCTGAATATGGTTTCGGGTTTAGATGCCGATTCGGACAACCCTAAAACACCGGGTAACGCAGGAAAATGGATAGCAAAGGATGAATGGGTCAGCTATTTGTTAAGCATCCCGCTATCAACCGAACCTGGAAAAAAATGGGTCTATGCAGACATCAATGCTGTTTTGATTGGGGCTATCATAGAAGAAAAATCGGGTATGAGCCTAAGAGATTATGCCAAGCAAAAAGTTTTTGACCCTTTGGGAATCAAAGAATTTTACTGGTACACCAATGCCGCTAATCAAACTGGTGCTGCTGGCAATCTTTATATTTCTACGCTTGACTTTGCAAAATTGGGTTTATTGGTTGCAAATAAAGGAAAATGGGGAAATAAACAGTTAGCCGATTATGCTTATATGAATAGGTTATTGAGCGAAAACTCATCTGCAATAGGGGATTATAATCCTTTGGCTGACGGATATGGCATGCTTTGGTACAGGTCAAAAAGAATGTTTGGTGGCAGCGAAATAAACTATCTATGGGCATCAGGAAATGGTGGCAATCATTTGGTGGTTGTTCCGGAAGAAAATATGGTCATTGCTATGACTTCTGGCGGATATGGAAATTGGTATCCCCATACAAGGGCATATTTTATACTTGGCAAAATAGTTCAAGCGTTGAAAAAAAATTGATTAAAGTGGCAGATAACAAGGTATTGCCAAAACGTTACTGGCAAGCTGTAAAAAACACATAGAAACCAATATGAAAAAACTACTTTTAATTTTCTTTTTACTTATAATTGTTCAAACTTTTGGGCAAAATCAAAAGATTGATTCTACAGAAGTTTCAACTTACAACGATTATGCAAATGCTTATTCAGTAGAAAAACCATCTTGGCTAAGTGTTATGGAATCGGGAAATACAAATGTTTGGGGTGGAGTTATGCCTGCTGTTCACGAAATAAAAAATGCAATTATGATTACTGCATTTGAGAAAGGTAAATTCAAGGATTTTGAAGATTTTGAAAGAATATATATTACAGGAAACAAGTTTGGACAAGAAACGCTCTTTAGTAAAAATCACATTTTTTATGGAAGAAACGAAAAAGACTTAAAGAATATAGAGCATGGAGTTTCTAGTAAACTGTATCTCTTTTTTAAAAATAAAATTTATCATTGCCAGTTTGTACTACTTGAAACTTCAAAGTCTTTTTTATTTATAAACTTCACTTCTACTCCAGAAACGTACGAAGAGAATATAGCTAAATTCAATGAGTTTTTGAAAGGGTTAAAAGTGGAATAAAGAGCCAGCCACTAAAAGCCCTGCTCTGAGGGGATTCTTAGGAAGGAATAGATAAAAACAGGAATTTTAGGGCTTGTTAAAAATACATCACAACATTCATATAAATCACTAATGATAAAAAGCTTAATCAAATATCGCATTTTACTAATAATCCTTGTGCTTATATGGTGTTTGATATTTGTTGATTCTCCCTATTATGGAAATAATTATGGAAATCCACCGGTTCATATATATTTCTTTGTCACCTTCATAAATCTTTTAATTTATTTAATTCCGACCGATAAATTAATTCTAGCAGAAAAGATTTTTTATGCTTTTTTAGTTTCAATCCTGACGCTTTTGGGTGGAGGATTATTCGTAGAAGCAATTTTGGGCAAAATTTATGGTTATGATCCATTTCATGATGAATTGCTATCACCGCCACTATTAGCTAATTTACTTTTTTATTTTGTTACTAATTTTAGCGGGATTTTAATATTTGTTTTATGGCTCAAATACAAGAAGCCTATTTATCAATGAAGTAATCCTTTTAGCATAATTTCATTATCTTTAAATCAAAGAATTGAAACCAACTTCACTACCATGAAAAAAATAGTCCTATCAATAATACTCGCAACCCTCCTATTCTCCTGCGAAAACAAACCCAAGACAAATGTATTACCGGAAGATGCAATAGTCATCAATCCGTCAGACAGCCTCCAAAAAGATTTTAGCAGTAGGTTGCGACTGAACGAAACCCTGACACTCGGAACCATTTATGCCGATACGGTAGAGTTTGTAGGTTTCAACGACCAAGGCGATGATTTCATCTTTAGTGTGGCCAAAAACAAGGACACCATCGGACTGATTTACAACACGGGAGAAGTCACTTTCGTGAGAGGCGACAAAATAGCCATTGAATGGAAAATGGACAGCCTTCGCCCTGCCGGAGACCCAGACTATCTGGATCATACAGAATTTTTGATTGGTAGTAAATTATTGAAACCGTTACAACTCACCAATAAGAAAATCAAATTCCTGTGGCGGAAAAATCTTTATAATGAAGAATTGAAGATGGAAGTGAACAGTATCGTACTCAACGAAAACTACATCAAAACTATTTCTGAACCCGAAAAAGCCGCTTTGGCCTATGTGGCAACCTTTATCGGAAATGAATGCGAATGGGACGGACAACCAACAGAAAGCAGAAGCAATTTGAGGTGCAAGATTCTCGAAGCTTTGGGTTTGGGCTACCAATGCTCGAATCCGCATCTGGACTTGTTGCGTTTTTGGTTCCGAAACGACAAGGACATATTAAAAGAGCTGGAAAATTGCCCAACGATTCCAGACGGTGCCACGATTCAGAATACGTTTGATGAAATTAATCTGGAAGTGGAGGGGAATCAGATTATTGTTTCTTTTAAGGTTCAAGGTATAAACATGCGGGAAAGCATCTCCAACCATTGGACTGAAAAACATGTTTATGAGTTTAAAGGAAATGAACTGCTGTTGCTTAAAAAGGATGTTTCGGCGGTGAAAAAGGAAAGTAGGTAATGATGAGAAATTATTTAATACTCCTATTGCTTTTGGGCTATTCCAGTAATGCTCAGGAAATTTCTTTGGTATTGGAAAGGAAACAAAATTTGATACAGTCAATTGCAAATCCAATCACCATATTTGACAAGAACTGTCGAAATTATGTGGTTACGACTGATAATGGAAAGATTGAACAAAACAATGCTGATTGTAAATTTGTTATTTTTCCAGACAGCATTGGAGTTGCAGAAATTAGAATCTACAACAAATCTGGAAAATTGATTGCCAAAGAAAACTATCGCGTTAAAGCACCTGAATTTTTCTTGAATATTAATGGTTTTGAAAAAATCATTAATGATGTTAATCGCTTTAGCAAATCGGCTCGATTAGAGTTGTTTTCTGATGATTTAGAATGTATAAATTTTTCGTGGGATGCAAGTTTTGAACTCGTTATCGTTGAAGAAAACAAAAAGACCAGAATACCTGCACATTCCCGAAATGGAAGTTTAGACAAATTGAAAGAACATTTTACTTCTTTGAAATCGGGAGATATTCTCTTTTTTCATACTATAAAGATTACTATCGATAATAAGGAATTTAAAGTGTCTGATATAGTCTTAGAAATTGAATGACAAAAGAATTAGTACAACTTATAAACCAAAAACCATGAAAACAATTGCACTCTACCTATTCTTGTTCTTTAAGCTAACATGTTTCCAAAATGCTCCTCAAAACCAAGACCCAATCCCGAAACACGATACTTTTAAAGTCGTTTCGAAAGCTGTGGCAGAAACAAGAACCATCAACGTTTGGACACCTGAAGAATATACAAAAACTAGCGAATCTCTTCCTGTTCTGTATATGCTGGACGGTGGAATAAAAGAGGATTTTCCGCATATTGCCAATACGCTTTCCGAACTTATAAAATCGAAAAAAATCAAACCGATCATTTTGGTTGGAATTGAAAATACCAAGAGAAGAAGAGATCTGACGGGACCAACAGAAGTGGCGAAAGACAAAGAAATTGCACCGATTGTGGGAGGTTCTGAAAAATTTAGGGCATTTGTGAACGATGAACTCTTTGCCGAAATCAACAAGCGTTACAGGACTAATCCTGAAAAAGGAATTATTGGTGAATCCTTAGCCGGACTTTTCGTAGTGGAAACGTTTCTGACACATCCTGAAATGTTCGATTTCTATATTGCCTTCGATCCTTCCCTTTGGTGGAACAACCAATATTTGGTGAAAACCGCAAAACAACAGCTGGCAAAATTTCCAACAGAAGAAAAGAGATTATGGTTTGCAGGTTCAGATGCCGAAGATATTCATATCAGTACCAGAATTCTTTCGAAAACACTAGAATCGGAAAATAGTAAAAACCTAAAATGGCACTATTCTGATGAGCCAAAGGAACAACACACTACTGTTTTTAGAGCAACAAAAGTAAAAGCGTTGGAATGGTCGCTGAATAGGTAAATGATGTTCCAAAAAAAAAAATCCCCTTCAATTGAAAGGGATTTTCCTATCTAACAACCAATTTATAATTACTCTGCAGTAACCATTTTCGTAATAAAAGTATTTTCACTGTCCTTAAATTTCAACGTATAAGTTCCCGATGCTGGAGGGATAAAACTATAAACCGCATCCCTCTGCTCTATTGCTTCCGTACAAATACAGCCTTCAAATTTGGCTATAAGTTTAATGGTAATCGTATTTCCATCAACCGTTTCTTCAAAAGAGCCGAAACCGCCACAACCATTACCAACAAAAAAATTAACTTTATACAGAAAGCCTGCCGCATCTGCGGTTTCTATTGACGCTACAGTATCAACATAGGCTTCTGAATACGAAAGGCAATTAGCAGCATTATCATCACTTGCACAAGAGCCTAAAAAAGTAAAAGCAATCAAGGCTAAAAATATATTTTTCATATTGTTTGTTTTAGTTTTTATATAAGACTTAAAATTACGAATAAGGTTGCGTGGAAAGATTCTAATAATGTCTTATTGGAAAACACTTCCCTCCAATCCGCCCTATTGTTGTTGGCTGTCGTGATAACCTTGATTGTGGTGATTGCTGTTAGCATTTTTCATTAGAAAATAAATTACGTGATTTATATTGCTAGACCTAACAGGTTTTGAAAACCTGTTAGGTCTTCAATTGATCACAAAGCCTGATATAGAAGTAATTATTTTTACAATCCTGTTTGAAAAGTTTCCAAAACGCAAATAGATTCCTCCCTAACCCTGATTGGAGTGGATCCCGATTTTTCATCGGGATGGAACGGAAAGCAGGAACACGTCCCGAAGCTTCGGGGATATAAGAGTTCCCCGAAACCCTGGTTATGGTTTGGATAAAGAAGCAATTCGCGTCTTAAAATCCTTAAAGATAAAATGGGAACCGGGAATGATTGGTGGAAAACCCGTGAGAACGGCCTACAATCTTCCAATAAATGTTCAATTGAGATAGTAATTATATTGAAATCTAAAACCGCAAAGGGATTAAAGCTTTTTGCGGTTTATTTTTTTAGTGTCAGATCTTTTTCCTTATCCAGTTTTGATCTTTTTTTTGATTTTACAGAAAATCATAAGGTGATTTGAAAAAGATGGTTTAAGTTTGGGAAATTATTAGATAGCTATTAATGTTGATTTAATAATTTTAAAGCCCTCTCATTTCTCAAGAATCAAAAAAACACTAATTAAAAATTCTCATATAAATGGATCTTTCAAATATAAAAGACATTGCTAGTATAATTACTCCATTAACAAAAATTGTTTTTGAAACCTTTTTGTTGCCCAAATTTCAAGAATTTCAAAAAAAAATGTCCCGTGAGGGAAAAGTAATTGACCAATATTTTGAAAACAAATTTATTGACTATCTTGATGAGTTGTATGAAAAATGTGCAATATTGAATACTGTCGCTTTTAAAAAACGTCAGGTTTGGCTTCATGATGTTTACATTCCTTTAAAATTAAGATGTGAAGAGACAAAAGAAGAACTAAAAATTGATGTTTTTTCAGATGACCTTTTCAAAAATTCAAATAAGATTTTGATTACAGACACAGCTGGTATGGGTAAATCAACTTTGTCTAAAAAACTATTACTTTCATGTATTGAAATGAACAAAGGAGTACCTATACTAATAGAATTAAGGCGTTTATCAAAAAACAAGGGGATAATCGAAGAAATTCTCGAACAATTAAATCCAATAAACGAAACTCTAGACAAACAGTTTATATTAGATTTAGTTAAACGAGGTGATTTCATTTTCTTTTTAGATGGATTTGATGAAATTCAGCTTAATGAAAGAGCTAAAGTTACATCCGAAATCCAACAATTTACAACCAAAGCAAATAAAAACAGATTTGTATTAACTTCTCGTCCTGAAAATGCATTGACATCTTTTGGTGATTTTTTAAAGTTTCAGATAAGGCCTTTAAACTCTTTAGAGGCATTTGACCTCCTTCGAAAATATGATCAAAGTGGGGAATTATCTGAACTTCTAATAAAAAAGTTAAAAGAGTCTTCTGTTTTTCCTAACATAAAAGAATATCTTACAACACCACTTCTCGTTTCTTTACTATATACAGCTTTTGAACATAAACAAACTATACCATTTAAAAAGCATATCTTTTATAGACAAGTTTTTGATGCATTATATGACTCCCACGACTTGTCAAAAGGAGATTCTTTTGAAAGAGATAAACACAGTGGATTAGGAATAGATGATTTTTTACGAATTTTACGAATTTTTGGCTATTTATGTCTTGTTAATGGAAATCAAATAGAATTTACACGTGACCAACTAGAAGACATTATTTCGAAAGCGATAAAATATTGTGGTGACATCAAAGTAAAACCATCAGACTTTATAAAGGATTTAATAATTACAGTTCCCATATTTTCTTTGGATGGGGTTTATTACAAATGGTCGCATAAATCATTACAAGAGTATTTTGCCTCACAATTTATTTATTTAGACGCCAAAGACAAACAAAATGAAATTCTTTTAAAAATCTGCTTTCATGAAAGTAATGAACTTTACCTAAATATAATTGACTTATATGAATCTATAGATCCTCGCGGATTTAAGAATATTGTCCTTTACAAGTTACTACAAGATTTTACTAAACATATGAAAGTTTCTTATAAAAATTTTCCAGATTCAAAATCTAAATTAGAAAGACAACAACTAGCTTTTATTTATGATTTATATTTAATAAATTTCCCTTTTGAACCTCGCACGAGAGAAAATAGCCCCTCGGAAATATTTGAGTTATTAAGAAACCTAAAAGGAAAAAAAAGAATGTCGATTGGCATGAATGTAGTTCCTGATGAAAATCAAATAAGTTGTATAAAGGTACCTAGAATCATTAATCCACAATTAATTTTACTCAACTTTTTAGATGATAAAGATTATAGTTTTGTGACAAGAATAAAAATGAAACCGTCTAGACATAAAATTGATTTAAAACTTAAGTCGAGACATCCCTATTCCGTTACCGACAGGAAAAACTCATATTTAAACACCTTGGATAATTTTGAAAAAACCAACGATATCATAAAACATTTTCTTGCAAGACATGAGGTACCTGTAATAAATCAAAAAAAAGCTTCAATTGCTTTATCAGAAATACAAGAATCAATTAAAAGCTCAAGTGATGAAAATTTTTTACTAACATTCTAAAATTTTAAGAATGAATACTAATAAAAATGTTTATCCTAACTTTTCTTAACATTCAAAAAATCCACTCCACTACTACTCCAGTATTATCTCGCTTTATTCTTACAAGAGTTTGGTAAACAAAAATTGTTTGGAGTGGATCCCGATTTTTCATCGGGATGGAACGGAAAGCAGGAATAAGGATTTCCAAAACACCCAAACGATTCGTTCCTGAAAAACATTAAGAAAACTTTAAACCTCCCACCCCCAAATCTAAAATCAGAAATCTGCAATCTAAAATCATTATTCCTTATCTTTGTGCCTTGAAAATTTTGATTATGGAAACTGTTTTAGAATCGAATGTATTGCCAACGGGAAAGCCAAAATGGCTGAAAGTGAAATTACCAATCGGACAAAAATATACCGAGCTTCGTGGTTTGGTTGACAAATATAAGCTCAACACCATCTGTACTTCAGGAAGTTGCCCAAATATGGGCGAATGCTGGGGTGAAGGAACGGCTACGTTTATGATTTTGGGTAATGTTTGTACGCGTTCGTGTGGTTTTTGTGGTGTAAAAACTGGAAGACCAGAAACAGTAGATTGGGACGAACCGGAAAAAGTGGCGCGTTCCATCAAGATCATGAACATCAAACATGCTGTGGTAACAAGTGTAGATCGTGACGATTTAAAAGACATGGGTTCCATCATTTGGTTGGAAACCGTTCGTGCCATCAGGAGGATGAATCCTAACACAACTTTGGAAACCTTAATCCCCGATTTTCAAGGAAATACAAGAAATTTAGATAGAATTGTAGAAGCCAATCCTGAGGTGGTTTCACACAATATGGAAACCGTTCGTCGTTTGACGCGTGAGGTAAGAATCCAAGCAAAATACGACAAAAGCCTAGAGGTTTTGCGTTATTTGAAAGAAAAAGGAGTAAACAGAACCAAATCAGGAATTATGCTTGGTTTAGGCGAAACCGAAGAGGAAGTAATCCAGACTTTGCACGATTTGCGTGATGCAAACGTAGATGTAGTAACGATTGGCCAATACTTGCAACCAAGCAAAAAACACCTTCCGGTGAAGGAATACATCACACCAGATCAGTTTGCGAAATACGAAAAAATTGGTTTGGAATTAGGATTCCGTCACGTTGAAAGTGGTGCTTTGGTAAGGTCTTCTTATAAAGCTCAGAAACATATACTTTAATTAATTTTAGATTGCAGATTTTAGTCCCGATTCTTCGGGATAGATTTTAAAAACTGTTGCCAAAATAAATGACAAAAACAAGAATCGCCATCAATGGTTTTGGAAGAATCGGACGAAATTTGTTCCGCCTTTTGCTCAACCATCCTTCCATAGAAATCGTTGCCATCAACGACATTGCCGATAACAGAACGATGTCGCATTTGATAAAATACGACAGCATCCATGGGGTTTTGCCTTATGAATGTTCGTTTGACGAAAATAACATCATTGTTGATGGAAAACCTTATTTATTTTTCCACGAAAAAAGCATTTCCAACCTCAACTGGGAATTGGCAAACGTAGATATCGTAGTAGAATCTACCGGAAAATATAAAACCTTCGATGAAATAAACGCCCATATTTTGGCGGGAGCCAAAAAGGTAATCTTGTCGGCTCCTGCAGAAGTCGACGGCATCAAGACCATTGTTATCGGTGTCAACGAAAACACTTTGGACGGTTCGGAAACCATTGTTTCCAACGCCAGTTGCACCACCAACAATGCCGCTCCGATGATCAAGGTCATCAGCGAACTTTGCGGTATCGAACAGGCCTATATCACAACGGTCCACTCCTACACTACCGACCAAAGCCTGCACGACCAGCCTCATAAAGATTTACGAAGAGCCCGAGGAGCAAGCCAATCCATCGTTCCAACAACAACCGGAGCCGCAAAAGCTTTGACCAAGATTTTCCCTGAATTTGAAGGCAAGATTGGAGGAAGTGGCATACGCGTTCCCGTTCCAGACGGTTCCTTGACCGATATAACTTGCTACGTAAAAAGAGAAGTGACCATCGAAGAAATCAATGCGAGATTTAAGCAAGTTGCCGAAAATGAACTAAAAGGCATTTTGGCCTACACCGAAGACCCAATTGTTTCAGTAGATATTATTGGTAACCAAAACTCCTGTCTTTTTGATGCCCAATTGACTTCCGTTATCGACAAGATGGTGAAAGTTGTGGGTTGGTATGACAACGAAATTGGATATTCGTCCAGAATAATCGATTTAATTCAACTGATTAAAAAGTAGGAGCGAATCGCTTGGCTTGTGTTTGGAAACCATATTCCTGCTTTCCACAATATCTTTTGTTCTGAACCCCAGAACAAAAGGATATTTGCTCCAATCAGGGCTATAAGAAAATCCATTTTAACTCTTTATACTTTTCAAAAACCATTCAATAATTAAGTAAATCTCTTAACTATAATATGGTTTTATTTACAATCTAAAACTGAACACTATTTCTCAATCTCACGAAGATTCTCCATTTTTTTATTGGCCAAGAAGCCTGCAATATCTTCAAAGTGTTCCTTCACCCTTTTGTTTCCGAATTCGAAGACTTTTGTTGCAAGTCCGTCTAAGAAATCACGATCGTGTGAAACAAGGATCAAAGTTCCGTCGAAATCGCGAAGAGCATCTTTAATAATGTCTTTTGTTTTCATATCCAAGTGGTTCGAAGGCTCATCCAAAATCAGCAAGTTTACTGGTTCCAGCAACAATTTAATCATCGCCAGACGTGTTTTTTCTCCACCCGAAAGCACCTTCACTTTTTTTGTCGTGTCGTCTCCATGAAACATAAAAGCGCCTAAAATATTTTTTATCTGTGTACGGATTTCTCCAACTGCAATATTATCGATGGTTTCAAAAATCGTAGCATTCTCGTCCAACAATGAAGCTTGATTTTGAGCAAAATAACCAATTTGAGCATTATGACCGATTTCTACAGAACCGCTATCGATTCCGATTTCCTTCATAATGGCCTTGATCATCGTTGATTTTCCTTCTCCATTCTTACCAACGAAAGCTACTTTTTCGCCTCTTTCAATCACAATATTCGCATCCTTGAACACCACATGATCGCCATAGGATTTCGATAAATCCTTCACCACAACCGGATATTGACCTGAACGAACCGCTGGCGGAAATTTTAGTCGCAAGGCAGAAGTATCTACCTCATCAACTTGAACAATCACCAGTTTTTCCAACATTTTCACTCTCGATTGAACGGCATCAGTTTTAGAAAAAGTTCCCTTGAAACGGTCGATAAACGTTTGGTTGTCGGCAATCATTTTTTGCTGTTCGTCATACGCTTTTTGCTGATGGATTCTTCTGTCTTTTCGAAGCTCTAGATAATGAGAATACTTGGCTTTGTAGTCATAGATTCTTCCCATTGTTACCTCGATAGTTCTGTTGGTAATATTATCAACAAACGCCCTATCGTGTGAAATTACTACAACCGCTTTGGCAGAATTGATCAAGAAGTCTTCCAGCCATTGGATACTTTCAATATCCATGTGGTTGGTTGGCTCATCCAGCAAAATCAAATCGGGTTTTTGCAGAAGGATCTTCGCCAATTCGATTCGCATTCTCCAACCACCCGAAAATTCAGAGGTCTGGCGTGTAAAATCTTCTCTTTCAAAACCTAAACCAACAAGAATTTTCTCGACTTCGGCTTCGTAATTTACTTCCTCAATGGCATAATATTTCTCGCTTAAATCCGAAACTCTTTCAATCAATTTCATATAAGCATCCGATTCATAATCAGTTCGAACGGTTAGTTGCTCGTTTATTTCATCAATCTCGGCTTTCATTTTGAATATTTCGCCAAATGCCTTTGATGCTTCTTCCATAACCGTCGAACCGTCTTTGGTTAGCAAATGCTGAGGCAAATAGGCAATTACAGCTTCTTTTGGAGCCGAAATACTTCCAGTTGATGGTTTGCTTTGTCCGGCAATTATCTTTAGAAGCGTAGATTTTCCCGCTCCATTTTTACCCATAAGGGCAATTTTATCATTTTCATTTATGGCAAAAGAAACATCGCTGAAAAGTGTTGTACCACCAAATTGTACTGAAATATCGTTAACTGTAATCATTTTGAAAAGTTAGAAGTTAGAAGCTGGAAGTCGGAAGACTCAAACTGCTGATTTTTTGAAGGTGCAAAGATAGAATAATAAGGGAATTGGGCAATTGTCTAGCAGGAAAATAGGCTTGTGTGGGATTGTTTTTCGTTTAAACACAGCTGACGGCATCTTTATTTAGGGAGATTGGAATACTAATACTAAAAACCTCTAGGAAATCTCCCAGAGGCTTTATAATGTTTCCTGCATCTTCAGATTATATCTTCCTGAATAATAGATTCTTTACTCTATCTGAAGACTGCTTGAATCCGGCAATAATACCGTTTGTGTCTCTCACAAATTCTACAACACCAAACTGATTGTCGAAGAAACCTTCCTTGAACGGTGTAAATTCAAAATCCCTCAAACGATAATGTTGTGCGAATAGTTTGCCTTCTTTAAGTACAAGTGCATACTGTGTGGAAAGCTCTTCGCTATAATAATTTCCTGTAAAATCTTTCAAGTTAACTGTTGATGCATCAAAGGCTTTTACACGAGGAGCATTCATTACATTTCCACCTTGTTTAAACGTAATGGAGTTGATTCTTCCTTCGGCATCCGGAACAAATGTCATGGTTGCATCAACATTATCAATTTTAAATTCGGCAGTAGTCAATGCCCTCAATGCAAATTGTGGTTGCAGTGTAGGTTGCACAAACAGTTTTCCTTCTGTATGGCTGACGTTTAGGATAAACCCTTGATTGAGTTCGTAATTACCCACATAACTTTCCAATACTTGCTTATCAATTGCGATTTCACTTCCCGATTCTTCCATGGTTTTTGGTTGGACTTCTTCTTTCTTTTCTTCCTTGATTTTGTCAGCCAAATAGATGTCCACAATTTTATGGGCGATACTTCCAGAATTAAATTCAGCCGTATTGCTCAATACCACAACGGCAAAGTGCTCATCAGGAAAACGGGTAAGGAAACTTCTAAAACCTGCATCGGCACCTCCATGCTGTATTTCATTAAGTCCTTTGTATTGACCTATAAATTGCCCCATGGCTCCTCCAGGCCTGTGTCCATTGCTCAAAGCAGTAGGAGTATTCATAGTTTCGATTATAGTTGAATCTCCCACTTTTAATGCTTCAAAATTCATCGCCCAAAGGCTTAAATCTTCGGCAGTTGTAAAAAGGCTTGTAGCCCCAACGGTTTCATAATTCAGTATCAGCTTTTTGTAGCCACCTTCATCTGTTGAATAGGAATAAGCCCTGTTCTTTACAATCTTTTCATGATTGTCATAAAATAACGTATGCGACATTTTCAAAGGCTTAAATATGTTTTCTTCTGTAAATTGTGCAAAGGTTTTCCCTGAAACTCTTGCTACAACTTCTGCCAATAATGTAAAACCAGTGTTACAATACACAAGTTCATCTCCCGGATTGAAATTCAGCTCTTTTTGTTTGCTGACCATTTTCAGGATTTGTTCGGTCGTAATAAGATCGTCCGCTTGCCATCCTGCCATGCTTACCAAACTCCATTGATCCCTTAATCCGCTGGTATGTGTCGCCAAATGCCTCAATGTGATGGTTTTCCCGAAATCAGGTACTTCGGGTATGTATTTCCGAATATCATCATCTAGTGAAAGCTTGCCTTCCTTCTGCAAGAGCAAAATAGAAAAAACAGTAAACTGTTTGGATATCGATGCAACGTGGAATACCGTAGTAGGATCGTTCTTGATGTCATATTCCAGATTCGACATTCCGTAACCTTTCTTGTAAATAATAGATCCGTTTTTTATAACTGCTACTGACGCTCCGGGAGTAGATGGTGTGTCCCAGATGGCGAAAAGCTCGTCTACCCTGTCGTTTGATTTGGTAGCTTTTGGTTTAATTTGTAGGATTTGCAAATCATAGCTTCCTATTGATTGCTTATCGTCTACAGGATAAATTTCCAACACATATTCGCCTTTGATGGTAGAAGTGATGATAACATTCTCTGCACCTTCTTTTCCGTTTGGACTATCGAAGTCGTCCAGTTTCATACCATTTGGATCATAAGTGGTAATGAATACGTCGATTCCTTTTTGCATCAGCTGGAAAGTCGCAAACTGATTTTTGTCTAAATGTACCTTGTAGCGGTGTTTTTCTCCATTTCCCATGGATGAAGTGATAGTCTTGTTTTTTACCAATTGTCCTTTTTGAGTTTGGGACTGAAGCAAGGTGATTTGAAAAATGGCCAATAGGCAAGCCATAGTAAACTTGAAATGTTTCATCGTTTTTTGATTTTTGATTATGATTTGATGATTGTAACGTCTGATTAACGTAATAACGAAATTAGTAAAAATTTTATTGTTGTGCGGAATCCTATAAGATTTAGCTGCAATCGCATAAACTTTTTGTGGGAATACCGTCTAAATTTGGATACAATTTACAGTACTAAACTACTGCAAATCAATATTCTAATTTTAAAGTTATGTTTCCAAACCTACTCCTCAACTTTTTTATAAAATCGCCTGAAGTTGCTGTTACTCATTTAGTGGCACAACTGAACGATAAACTTTCTCCAGCAGAGAAAGCTATTGTTTATACCCGTTCACTTTCGGCTTTTCTGGAGGAAAAAAGTTATGGAGAAGTTACCGGTGGCGGTACTGCAAAGGAAGAACCGGGAGAGATTGTTTTTTGCGATCTCCAGATTGAGCTTGAAAGTGAAAACATTGACTATACTGTTATCCATTCCATCATCGAACATCTTGAAAATTGTGGTGCACCAAAAGGCTCCAAATTGTTAGTTGATGCCACACAGGAAGAAATTCCGTTTGGAAAGATGGAAGGCATGGCGGTTTATCTGGATGCTGAAAACTTGCAAGAGCACAATTGTACTTCGGAGGATCTTGATTTTATTCAGAAGGAAATCTATCGACTTACCGGTGCGAGAGAAAATGCCGATCGCTATTGGGAAGACGAAACCACGACAGCCCTATACTTTTATGGTACTTCGTATGAAGAAATGAAGGCATCGGCTGAAGCTTTTATCAGTGGTTATCCTTTGTGTCAGCAGGCTAGGATTGTTCGGATTGCTTGATTTCTTTTTTAAAAAAACCTATTCAACCTTCTTGGTCCCATATAAAACACCAGCTTCCCTCCTGCCACGATTTCGTTATGCCGTAGAATAAAGTCCTTGATGGGTTTTCCGTTGAGGAGTACTTTCTGGACATAGACATTTTTATCGCTTTGGTTCTTTGCTTCGATGGTAAAGGTTTTTCCGTTTTCGAGTTGTAACACGGCCGATTTTAGGGCTGGGCTTCCGAGGGCATAATCAACCGAACCCGGGGCGACGGGATAGAAACCAAGTGACGAGAAAATGTACCAGGCACTCATTTGACCACAATCGTCGTTGCCTCCCAAGCCATCTGGTGCGTTTTTGTATTGCATCTTTAAAATCATCCTTACCCTTTCCTGTGTTTTCCAAGGCTGTCCGGCGGTATTGTAGAGGTAGGCCACGTGATGGGCTGGCTCGTTTCCATGAACGTATCCGCCAATGATTCCTTCCCTAGTAATATCTTCGGTATCGGAAAAAAAGGCGTCGGGCAATTGCATGGTGAACAATTTGTCGAGCCTTTCGGCGAATTTCTCCTTGCCCCCCATCTTCTGCATCAGCAGCTCTGGGGTGTGGGGTACGAAGAAACTGTAGTTCCAGGAATTCCCTTCGATGAATCCCTGACCGTGTGTGCTCATTACATCTGGGTTTGGCTTGAAGGTGCCGTCGGCTAGTTTCGCCCGCATGAACCCTGTTTCGGCATCGAAATTATTTTGCCAATTGCCTGAACGTTTGGTGTATTCTTCATAAACATCCTGTTTGTTCAGATGTTTCGCCAATTGGGCAATGCACCAGTCGTCGTAGGCATATTCTAACGTATTGGAGATGGAGGTTCCGCTCTTTTCGGCAGGAATGAATCCGTTATCAATATAGTAGCCAATTCCTTCATAGTCGCGGTGGTTGGAGGTGGAGATGCAGGCTTGGAGGGCTTCTTCGGGATTGCCTTTGTAGACGCCTTTGATTATTGCATCGACAATTACGGAAACGCTGTGGTAGCCACTCATGCACCAGTTGTCATTGGCATAATGCGACCAAATGGGCAACATTTTCAAAGCACTTTGGTCGTAATGAGCCATCATGGATTGCACCATATCGCTGTTGCGAGAAGGTTGCATGAGGTTGAAAAAGGGATGCAAGGCCCGGTAGGTATCCCAAAGCGAAAAGGTGGTGTAGTTGGTAAAACCATCGGCCTTATGAACGTCCTGACCCAAACCTTTGTATTCGCCGTTGACATCATTGTAGATGGTTGGTGTGATAAAAGTATGGTACATCGAGGTATAAAAATTGACCTTATCGTCTTCGGAAGCGTTGATCACAATCTTGTTCAGTTCCTTGTTCCATTCGGCTTGTGCTTCGTTCTTTACTTTTTCGAAATCCCAATGCGGTATTTCGGTTTGCATGTTTTCCAAGGCATTTTTCTGGCTTACGGGTGAAAGGGCGAATTTTATCTGGACCTTTTCCTGTTCATCGGTATCAAAATCAAAATACATCCTGATGTTCTTGCCTGCTATTTCTGGGAAGTTTTCCGTTTGGTTGAATTTACGCCAAAAGCCTCGGTAGGATTGCTTGTCGTCATAATTCTGCTGACCGTATTTTTTGAAGGGTTTTGAAAATGACATGGCGAAATAGACAGTCCGTGTTCTGGCCCAACCGTTGGTTTGACGGTAGCCTGTTAGCAAAGTGTCGTTGACTACTCGAACATACGTCCAGACATTCTTTTCGGGATACTGGTAGATGCCCGACATCAAGTCGAAAATGATGTGTGATTCGGGCGATTTAGGAAACGTATATTGATGCATTCCGACCCTTTGGGAAGTGGTTAGCTCTGCTAAGATGTTGTGGTCGTCGAGTTTGACTTTATAATATCCGGCTTCTGCCAATTCATTGTCGTGTGAGAAAGCCGAGCGGTAGCCATTCAAAGGATTGTCTGCCGTTCCGGGATTTAGTTGCAACTTTCCCTGTGTTGGCATGATAAGAAAATCACCAAGATCGGAATGGCCTGTTCCGCTGAAATGGGTGTGACTGAAACCGGTGATGGTCTTGTCCTCATAGCGATAGCCTGCACAATAGTTATAGACCTTGCCGTTGTATTTTCCGTTGAGTTCGTAGGAGATGGTATCGGTTTCGGGACTTAATTGTACGGCTCCGAAGGGAACTGTGGCTCCGGGATAGGTGTGTCCCATTTTCTCGGTTCCGATAATCGGACGTACGTATTTAAAGAGGTCTTTCTGTGCAAGGGATGCTAAAGGCAAAAGCAATAAAAGATGATACCAACTTTTCTTCATGGGGTTTGATTGAAGGTTATAGATGTTTTAGGATTCAAAAGTAGGGAAAAAGTGGGGAAGTTTTCAGTTGGAAGATGGAAGATGGAAGATGGAAGTTTGCCGTGAAGCCTTGGATTGGAATTAAAAAAATGATTTATTCTTGTATACTGTTTCCGGATGCGAAGCTGCCCCAGATTGTAATGGAAAGCCCGGAATTCAAAAAAGCTATTTTTTCCTGACCCAAAAGAGCGACCAACGGAAGCTCCTTTTGGGGCTTGGAAAAAAAGCTTTTTGAATGAGGACTTGTAATGGAAAGCTGGAAATTGGCCCAAAAATTAACGCTGAATTTTATAGGCTGCAATTCCTTTCCCGTTGATGTAAATTGTTAGATAACCGTTGGAATTATCAGGCAGGAAGACATCAAATTCTGTCAAATTCCCAGTATGTTTTACTTGTGGCAATTCGACTTTTTTCAAACGACTGAAGGCATAGGTTATCTGGTCTTCGGGGTTTAGATTTTGGATTTTAAACGAGATGGTGTTGTATTTTTTTCCAGTGAAAATTCCTGATTTTGGTGACAAAATGGTATAATTATCTCTAATATATTCGCCAAAATACAAAGGATAGGAAGCAAATTCCTGCTCGGTAAATTCGCCCAAAAGCCACTTTTTATCGTCTGGAAAATGGTTGAGAATGAAAATTTCTGGCGGCGTGAAAAAATAGGCATCGTTGAATTTGGGGATAAATGTGCGTTTTACAGGATCGACAACTCCTGATCCCCAAGTTGGCTCTACAAAATGCCATTTCCCGTTGATTTTTACAGCGTTCCAAGCGTGATCACTGGCTCCGGGAAGCTTGCCGATTTGCGTGACATTTGTCTTTGCTGTTCCAGTGATGGTAACGCTTTCGAGTCCAGTGAGTTCCGAAAGATAATCGAAAAGAGCCGTGTATCCTTGGCAAACAGCCTTTTTAGATTTTATTGCATTGTTGGCAAAATCGAGTTTGAATTGTCGTTGCTTGGCGATTTTTTCTTCTTGATTTCGAAACGAATAAGCTACCGGACGGTCGCTTCTTTGGGAATAATAGGCTTTTACATCGTATTTGATGTTGGTGGCAATCCAATAGAAAATGGCACGTGCTTTTTCATCTTCCTTGGTGAAATCCTTATTGATTTTTTCGGCCAGATCTTCGGCTTTGGAAAATTTTGGGTAAGTGCTCACGATTTGATCTACTTGGGAATAATCTTGAGCCGATAGGTTTGTTGTTATAAGAAAGACAGCCATTAATGCCGTCTTGTGTAGGTTTAGAATGAGGTTTTTCATACCCAAAATTAAGCAACTATCCTGCCATAGAAAACTGAAGAACAAATATTTAATAAAAAATTAGGCTTTTTAGTTTATTGATAGTGACAGAAAATTCCAGTGTCAGACGGTGTCCAAAGTGCGGCTTTTTGATTGGAAGCTTTGAGTGCATTATTTGCCCAAGTATTGCAGGTGTAAAACAAATGATACTTTCGATTGGCTTCATAAAAACTGTCGTTCTGACCGTAAGTTGTAGCGTTAATCAAGATTGGATTTCCATTTGCATCATGCTGAAAACTGTGTTCAATGTAGTCGATTAATTTTTCGTATTCGGCTTTGCTGATGTTGATTTTTACACAACTTTCACTTTCCCTTATCTGCTTATAGAAAGTGGCGTGCATGGCGGAAGTTCCGAGATAGAAGGCGGCGTTGAAGGCGGTGCTGAACTTCAAATCGGCCCATTCGGGTGTGTTGAGATAGAATCCCTTGTCGCCCCAGCCAAATCCTATATATTGCGTTGTGGAATCTTGGGATTTAATATGCGAAAATTGTACTTTCTCGCTCCAATCCTTGAATTCGGTTTTTATGGGCACGACAATATCGGTATGAACACCGTTGGTTTTGATGTAGATTGTTACGTCTTCGTTTTTGTCTTCGTCTTCTGAATTTACTGTGATTCGCGACAAAACAAAAGCAAATAATATATATACAATTACAAAACCAACGATTCCTAATAGTGTTTTACCGAGTATTTTGAATGCTTTTTTCACACCAACAAATCTATTTTAATAATTATCATCTTCTGGTTGAATCACTTCATATTTCTTCATTTCTTGTCTGCTTAACTTGTTTGTAATTTTAAATGTCTCGTTGTCCAAAATTTGGATCATAATTGGATAGTTCGCTTTTGAATTTACATTCTTTAATTTTCCTTCAATAAAATCATAAATATTGAAAAGCCAATAATTATGATTCTTATGGTTTTGGATTTTCATTGTGATGATTTCAAAATTACCGTCTCCATCAAAATCTCTTTCAAATCTATTAGTACCCATTTTATCATTATAGGCGATTTTAATAAATTTTCCATTTTCTTCTTGGAAAAAATAAATCACCCTTACATTCAAAGAAGCAAAACCATTCCCCATATAGTACGAAATGATTTTAATATCATTAAGTCCGTCTCCATTTACATCTGCAATTCTCAATGAATCTAAACCTATCGGTGTAAAAGGAATATCTTCTTGATAGATTGTTCCAGAGATATTAATTTCTGAATTCCTCGAAATTCCTGCGAAATATTTTATTTCTACTGACAAAGGTTTTGAATTATTGTAAAAATTAGGAACATCTATTTTATGAACAAACTTGTCTTCTAGCTCTGTAAAGTCCCATTGATAATCTTTAAATTTTATTTTAGGGTAATTTTCAAAATCATATTGAGCTTTAACAGAAACGATATTTACCAGAAAAAATATGAAACCTAATATAATTTTCATCAAATTTTAATTTGGGTTGAAGTTTTCAATAATCTCCTTCAATTCCTTATCCAATTCTGTGTTAGAAATTTTATTATTTTCTACATCAAAATTATCGTTGAAACTTGGCAAAGAAAACACAGCTTTAATATCTGCTCCGTAGCGAGGTAAATTACTTTTGGCAATTTCTAAAACACCCTTTCCTCCTCTTCCTCCTGGCGAAGTGGCCATTAAAAGCGTTGGTTTCTTTTGAAAAACATCTTTTTCAATTCGGGAACACCAATCGAAAATATTCTTGAAGGCAGTTGAATAATTTCCGTTGTTTTCTGCCAAGGAAATCAATAGTATATCGGCGGATTTTAGTTTTGCTAGGAAAGCGATTGCTTCTTTGGCTTGACCGATTTCCTTTTCGACATCTACACTGAAAAGTGGTGCCTGATAATCCCTTAAATCTAAAATTTCTACTTCTGCATCTTTGAAAAGGCTTGAAGCGTAGGTGGCTAATTTTTTATTGATTGATTTGGAGCTGTTGCTTCCAGCGAATGCGATGATTTTCATAGTTGTGCTTTTTTTTAAGATTTAAATATAAACAAAAAAGGAGCCAAAAATGCTCCTTTAATAGTTTATTCCAATATTTTTATTTTTATTAAACGGTTGAAAATATCATAAATCAAAAGAAATCTCTGTCAACAACATTATTGTATTGGATTTAATATTTCCTCTAAATTCTTCTACATTAATACCTTCTACCAAATTTGCAAGTCCTAAATTATTTCTTAACTCAATCGAAAGATTAAGTTCTGAACTTAACTTAAAAACCTTACCAACTCCTAAAGAAAAACCATAATCTGGTCCACTGATGCTACCTTCCAATGGAAAATTGTAGTTTCCGTTAGATTGAACTTCATAGCTGTAGCCTGTTGTGGTATTAGTAATTTTAGTAGTTTTCTTGTCTTTACCTCTTGGTCCAAAAAACACCCCTGCATTTGAAAAAAAAGATTTGCTTTTACCAAAATTATATTTTAACAGCAATGGAATTGTAAAATACTGATACTTATTTACGGTATTAATCTTAAGATTTTCATTTACCAAAAATCCATTATCATCATAATATTCAAAGCTTGCTTGCGAGGTGTAATCAATTCTTTTTTTTCTGATGTTATGCCTGTCACAAAAGAAAAATTCTGATTAAACTTGTATTGATAAGAAAGCCCTATAACAGATCCATAATTAGGTTCTGCAGCATCAACAGCATCTGATCCCCTCAAACTATAGTGATTTATACCACCAAGCACACCTACTCGATGTTTGCTTTGAGCAAAATTCAAATTGATTAAAAATAATGCAAAAGCAAATGTTAATAAAATCCTTTTCAATTTATTACACATTAAACCTAAAATGCATCACATCGCCATCCTTAACAATATATTCTTTTCCTTCTACTTTGAATTTTCCTGCTTCTTTGGCTTTTGCCTCTGAACCGTATTGCACATAATCGTCATAAGAAATCACTTCTGCACGGATAAATCCTTTTTCGAAATCGGTATGAATCACTCCAGCGGCTTGGGGAGCGGTTGCACCAATATTGATGGTCCAAGCTCTAACTTCCTTCACTCCAGCTGTAAAATACGTTTGTTGTTTCAATAATTTATAAGCTGCACGAATTAAAACCGAAGCTCCTGGCTCGGTCAATCCCATATCTTCAAGGAAAATCTGACGTTCTTCGTAGCTTTCTAATTCTGTAATATCAGCTTCGGCTCCAACAGAAAGAATGATCACTTCAGCATCCTCATCTTTTACCAATTCACGAACCTGATCCACATAAGCGTTTCCGTTTACGGCTGAATTTTCATCAACATTGCAAACATATAAAACGGGTTTTGCGGTAATCAATTGGAAGGATTCCATCAAAACTTCTTCGTCATTGTTTTGTGGTGTGATTGTTCTGGCAGATTTCGCCTGCAATAAAGCTTCACGGATTCTGTTCAGCAATCCTTGTTCTACTTGGGCTTCTTTATTTCCGGTTTTAGCGGCACGGTTCACTTTTTCAAGACGCTTGTCCACTGTTTCAAGATCTTTCAATTGCAATTCGATGTCAATCGTTTCCTTGTCGCGGATTGGGTTTACGTTTCCATCAACGTGAACGATATTGTCATTGTCAAAACAACGCAAAACGTGAATGATTGCATTACATTCTCTGATATTTCCAAGAAATTGATTCCCTAAACCTTCACCTTTACTAGCTCCTTTTACCAATCCTGCAATATCTACGATATCTACAGTCGCCATCTGAACGCGTTCTGGCTTCACCAATTCTTCCAACTTATTGATTCTTGGATCCGGAACGTTCACCACTCCGATATTAGGTTCAATTGTACAAAATGGAAAATTCGCACTCTGTGCTTTTGCATTAGACAAACAATTGAATAATGTTGACTTTCCTACATTTGGCAATCCTACAATTCCTGCTTTCATTTTATTTCTTATTTTAAAAGTGTGCAAATATAAACTTTATATCGCAATTTGGCTTCAATAATTCAGATGTGTATCTTATAATATTTTGATATAATAAGATAACTAGATTTCAAAGGAATAGCACTAAATTTGTAATTATAATACTAAAAACAAAAATTATGAAAACAATATTTTTAATGGCTGGAGTTCTTTTATTTTCAATAAATACCCAGGCCCAAAACAAGAACGTTACGGATGTTACTAAAACAACGGTTACAACAGTAAAAGATTCTGACGGTGAAAAACAAGTTGTAAAGCAACAAGAAGTACAGACTACTCAAAACATAGAGCTTCAAAATGCCGAATCTAAAGCCTTGAACAAGGATATGAAACAAACTCCGGTAGAAGTTGTTTCAAAAACAACTGTAACGAATCCGGACGGAACTACAAGAACTGTAGATGTTGATCGATCTGCCTATTATGATTATAATGGAAAAAACTATCAATTAAAATTGGATCCAGCAGGATATGCTATTATCTCCCCAGAAAATAAACAAGTTGGGGTTTTGAGAGCAACTTCTACAAATAGTTATATTTATAGAGGAAAAAATTCAACATCAATTGGATATTTTGACACAAGCGGTAACTTGGTAGTTGAAACGTACGACGATAAATCAGATAAGGTTACTATAGAAACCTATAAGCGTTCTCAACAATAACTGAAATACAAAATCAAAAAAAATCCTGAATTAATAGTTCAGGATTTTTTTATTTATAATTTTCCGATCGCTTCAATAATGCTTTTTTCTTCATCAGTTGGAACCAAACCTGAATCATTCCAATATTCTGTGAGAATTGTGTTCTTCCTGTTAAAGAGGTTCTTGTCCTTGAAAACATCACTTTCATCAAATAAGAAATTTTTAGTGCTGAACTGGGTTGTAACAAAATAATTCCGAACTTCAACATCAGTCACCTTTTTTTTATCTATCCTTTCAAATGCAATTTCCTCTTTGGAAGTCAACAAATAATAATGATTTCCATCAATTCTGTATATAGTTTTAAACAATGACTTGTAAATATTTTTTGCTCCTCTGCTGTTTTTTTCTTTGATTTTAGAGAGGGTTGCCTGAGAAACAAATGAACTTACCTCAACAATCATCTTCTTGTTAGGATCATAAATTATAGTGTAGTCATCCAATAATCCTTTTGCATTTTCGGTCGGACTCGCTGTTAATAGATAATAATCCTTGTTAGCGGAATATATCTTGATCGCAAAATCATACTCTTTAAGTGCTTTTGATTCCAAAAGAGGCTCTAGGTATTTGAAATTATAGTAATTCTCCATGATGTTATTGAAGTTATACCCCAAAAGATTTTCGGTAATTTCCTGCTCCACCAATCCATAAGATCTATTTTGCTCTACCAATATATTCGACTTAAAATTATTGGCTTTACTAAAAATTTGAAAGTTCATCAACCCATCTGTATAATACGAATAATTGCCATTTAGCTTAAAAAATTCACGCGAATATACCTTCAACCTAGCTGGAACATTTAGCTTGGCAATAGAATTTTTGATCAAATCTTTAAGGATTTTTTGTGGATGTTTCCGACTTACTACGATTTCATCCAAATCATTCAAATTGCTTTTAAGGTAAATCGTATATTGCTTTTCCGTTAGGATTGAGGACTTTAAAGTAATTTTGTCATAGGCAGTATGAGTAACTGTAATATTGGTAGTCCCTTTCAAGTCGAAAGTTACCACACCATTAGAATTGCTAAGTAGAGATTGTTTGGTCCTAACGATATAAACCGTAGCATCTACAATAGGAAGATTAGTATCGGCATCTTTTAAAATGAGCTCCCTTTCGACCGTTTGCGACCAAATTATTGAAGAAAAAAGCAAAAAAAACAGCAGGGTAATTTTGTTCATTATGGATTTGTTTTAACAAATTTAACAAAATTACTTTATGCTGATGGCTTTTTTTGAAAGAAAATTCTATTTTATTTTACAAAACCAAGTTGAAAATGAAACGATTAGAGAAGAAGCCCTGATTTTATTCGTTGTGCAAGAATGCTTGCCTGTTTAAAAGCGTTTCGTCACTTTCAACATGGTTATCATCTGGAACACAACAATCCACTGGACAAACAGCAGCACATTGAGGTTCATCATGAAAACCTTTGCATTCGGTGCATTTGCCAGGAACAATATAATAGATATCGTCAGAAATAGGAGTTTGTGCTTCGTCAGAATCTACTTCGGTTCCGTCTGGAAGGATGATTTTTCCTCTCAACTTGGTTCCGTCCTTGTAGCGCCAATCGTCAGCTCCTTCGTAAATCGCTGTGTTTGGACATTCCGGTTCGCAAGCACCGCAATTGATGCACTCGTCTGTTATTATGATTGCCATAGCTAATTTTAGATTTTAGATTTTAGATTTAGGAGTTAAGTCACTAATTGTAGAAATTCGGAGTTTAGATTGGTTTTGCCATCTAAAATCAGAATTCTAAAATCTAAAATCTTATTTTTGTTGCAAAATTACATCCAAAACAATTCATAAGCAAATCAATATGACTTTAGAACATAAAAAAAATATTTTCGTCGAACTTGGAAAATTCCTAGGTCAATTTTCTGAAAATGATAGCCAAAGAGGCGAAAACGTTTTGCATAACGATTTGTTTTTTGATAAATTCCTGGATTTGATCCATCTTTCGCAATCGCATAACGGATGGTACACACCTGAACAGGTATTTTTTGCTGTAAATTCTTGGGCCGAAGCCCTAACAAAAGAAAACCTCGACCAATGGCTCTCTGAATATGATTTATCCAATATAGCACCTAAAACGGTAGGTTTGATTTTGGCCGGAAATATTCCGCTGGTTGGATTCCACGATTTCTTGTCGGTGTTGATTTCCGGACACAATGTTTTGGTAAAAACCTCATCAAACGATCAACTGTTATTGCCTTTCCTTGCAAAATATTTAATTTCGGTCGAGCCGAAGTTGGAATCGAAAATCACTTTCGTAGAAGGAAAACTCGAAAATTTTGATGCAGTGATTGCAACCGGAAGCAACAATACAGCCCGTTATTTCGAATATTATTTCAAGGAAAAACCTTCCATCATTCGCAAAAGCAGAAACTCTGTTGCGATTTTAGACGGAACTGAAAGCAAAGAAGATATGATTGCCTTGGGAGAAGACATCTTCCGTTATTTTGGTTTGGGATGCCGAAATGTTTCCAAATTGTTTGTTCCAAAAGGCTATAACTTTGATGCCTTTTTTGGCGGTGTTTTTCCGTATCAGGACATCATAAAATACGAAAGATACGCCAACAATTATGATTACAACAAAGCCGTTTTCCTGATGAGCAATTTCAAATTGCTCGACAATGAATTCTTGACCATCAAGGAAGACACGAGCTATGCCTCTCCTATTTCAAGCGTTTTCTATGAGTTCTATGAAGACTTGGAAAGCCTAAAAAATCGACTGGAAGCTGATAACGAGCAAATTCAGTGCATTGTTTCAAAAGGAATTGTTGAAAATAGCATTCCGTTTGGAAAAACGCAAAGGCCTGAACTTTGGGATTATGCCGATAATGTGGATACAATTGCATTTTTGAAGAGCATCTAAAACAATCGCATTTAAACTTTCATCTAGTACAACAATGGGCAGAAACAACGAAAAGAACATCAAGAAACACAACGACAAGTTGCACAAAGCCCAGGCAAAAGCAAAAGAGGCTGAAGTTTTACGCAAGGAAAAACTGGCTTCGATCATGAAGAAGTTTAACGAAACGAAAGAATAAAATGCCTGTAACGAATTGCTATTGTGGTAGCGGAAAAGTGTTTGCCACTTGTTGTGAACCATATCTTAATAGTGCTGAAAAAGCACCAACTGCCGAAGCTTTGATCGATCTAGATACAGTGCCTATTGTGTTCAAGCCACAGATTATTTGGTGGCTACCACCCACTCTTCTACAAGGAAATTCCATAAAAAGGAGGACATCATGGCATGGTCTAGAAGCAACCAATGGTTAAAGCTTGAAGTATTGAATGCAACAGAAACTGTGGTAGAATTCAAGGCTTATTTTTTGGATGAAAGACTAAAAGCAAACGTACACCACGAGAAATCTACTTTTGTGAAGGAAGATGGGGAATGGTTTTATGTGGATGGGGTGTTTTATTGATTGTTCTTTATTATTGTTTATTGCTATTGCTTATTGTTTATAGCATTAACTCCGACAGAGTTTTGAACTCTGTCGGAGTTATAAAACGTTAAGTTAAATGATTTCCATCATAGCCCTGACTGGAGGGAAAATCCTTTTTTCAATTGCCTTGGGTTTTAACCCAAGGCAATTGAAAAAAGATTTGGAAGGAAGGCAGGAACAAGGATTCCCAAAATGCCCGAGCGATTCGCTTCTAATGATTGCTACTATCTTCTTGAAACCTTATCTTTCTTCAATCGATCCAACATAAAAAGCAACCCGAGGAATGCCATTCCTGCTGAGGAATATAAAATTAAGGGTACTCGGGTGATGATGTCGTGGTAGAACCAGCCTGCCAATAAAGCTCCGAGACCGATTCCAGCTTCGAGGGCGATGTACATCGTGGCCATGGCTTTTCCTCGGTGGTCGGGATGGCTCATGTCTACGGTCCAAGCGTTTAGGGCTGGCGAGAGTACGCCAGTTGCAATTCCGTAGGCAACGGAACCGCAAAGAAATCCTGCGAAAGTGTCGGCGAAACCTAGGATGAAGAGTGCTATGACGAGGAGGAACAATCCTATGGTGATGACGCGGGTTCGACCGTATTTGTCGGAGGCTCTTCCTGCAAGGAAACGCATCAGGAGTGACGAAATGGTAAAGACGATGAAGAAAAGGCCTTTGTTGGATATTCCGAGGTGCTGTGTCCAATCGGGGATCAGAGTCAGGATGGTTCCGTAGGCAATATAGGACATGAAGGTGATGAAGGCGGCCGGAAGGACTTCGACAGCAATGATATCCTTTCGGGAGATTTTGAGCAGTGACAGGCTGAAACGTTGTTTTTCCTTTAGGGTTTCCTTCATGTTCATTAAAATCAGGATCGAAAGCAGGGCAAAAGCCGAGGAAATATAGAAAAGGATGTCTATTGAATAATATAAAGTTACCGTACTCCCGATGGCTGGGCCGATGGCCATTCCGATACTGAAACAGAGTCCGTGGAAACCGAGTGCTTCGCCCCAACGCTCTTGCGGAATAATATCGGCCACATAGGCAGCGGTTGCAGTTGGCTTGAAGCCTGTTGAAAATCCGTGGAGTAATCTTAAAAATAAAAATCCGGCGACACTTCCTAGAACGGGATAGAGGAATCCGCATAGAAAACACACGAATGAGCCAAAGGCCATTACGGGAACCCGCCCTAAAGTATCGGTCAACCTTCCGCTGAAAGGTCTTGAGATTCCTGCCGTTAGCGTGAAAAGTGCGATGATAAAACCTTTGTATTCGGCTCCTCCCATACTGCTCAAATAGGACGGCAGTTCGGGAATGAGCATGTTGAAACTGGCGGAAAACAGCAATGAACTCAAACAAACAAGTGCAAACTGCAGGTTGTAAATGGGATGTGGCGGTTTTGTCATCTTAAATTTGGGGAACGAAAATGAAGGGACATTTTTCGGCTGCAAAAATAAGCGATAGACTTGAATTAATTTGTTTTTTTTTGCAGTTTAATGATTTTGATAAGGATAAAAAAGACGCGATTTTCACGGATTTTCATTAATTGATTTGTAAATATTTATGACTATAAAAATTTTATTTAGGTTTAATAGGAACAAATAAAAACAGACACGAATTTCACTAATTTACACGAATCATTTGATAGCGATTAGCGGAAATTCGTGAAATTCGTGTCTTAAAAACTTTAATCTATTGGTGTAACACCTCAGTTAAAAGAACTCCTGAATGCCAAAGGCGAAACATTGGTCTTGCTTTTGAATAATTTACTAAACGATTGTGGATGTTCAAAACCGAGGCTGAAGGCAATTTCTCCAACCGATAAAGAAGTTGTAGTGAGTATTTCCTTTGCCTTTTCGATCAATTTGCCGTGGATGTGCTGTTGTGCATTTTGCCCCGTGAGGTTTCGAAGCATATCACTCAAATAATTCGAAGATATATTCAATTGTTCTGCGAGATATTGAACTGTTGGAAGTCCGAACTGCTGTACTTTATCTCCATTGAAATAATCAGTAAGAATTTCTTCGAGTTGTATCAATAGATCGCTGTTGATTGTTTTTCGGGTAATGAATTGGCGGTTGTAAAACCTATTGCAGTAATTAAGCAACAGCTCGGTATGCGAAACAATCACGTCCTGACTGAAGGAATCAATTACCGAACGGTATTCCTTTTCGATATCCTTCATAATTCTGGTGATCATGGCTTCTTCTTTTTCGGAGAGATGCAAAGCTTCGTTGGTTGCATAGGAAAAGTAGCCGAAATTCTTGATGTTTTTTCCTAGTGTATAATTACGTATAAAATCAGGATGCAGAATCAGCCAGTAGCCGTTCAGGGCCAAATCCTCATCTACCACAGTAGAAATTACTTGTCCTGGCGAAAAGAAAGTCATTGTTCCTTCGTCAAAATCATAGTAGCTCTGACCGTATTTCATGGTTCCCTTAAAATTCTTTTTGATGCAGATGGAATAAAAATTATACACAACACTCTTATAATTATCATCAAAATGACATCTAATATCTTCCATATTAATGACACTTACCAACGGATGTTCTGGTTTTGGAAGTTCCAAGACACGATGCAGATCGGAGATGGACTCGAAAACGTAGGGTGAGCTATTTGTTTTTTTCATGACGATCTATTTTAGAAGGGAAAAGCCATCTGTAAAGATAGCCTTTCCTTTTTAATTTGCTATTGGTCGATTCCCTGCATGTTGGCAGCGTCGTATCGGTCGCCGGTTGATGTTCCCAATGGCACAATGCTATCCAATCTTTCCAATTCTTCGGAACTCAATTGAATGTTTGCTCCAGCGATATTTTCCTCAACATATTTCACACGCTTTGTTCCCGGAATTGGCAGATACCCTTTTGAAGCCACCCACGAAATGGCGAGTTGGGAAGTTGTGACGTTTTTAGCATCGGCCAATTGATTGATTTCTTTCAATAATTCGATGTTCTTGTAGAAATTATCGCCTTGAAAACGTGGAATATTCTTCCTGAAATCATCATCGGCAAAATCATCTGGAGATTGGATTTCTCCGTTGAAAAATCCTCTTGATAAAGGCGAATAAGCAACAAATCCGATTCCGAGTTCTTCCAATGTTTTCAAGATTCCGGCTTCTTCGACTGTTCTTTCAAATAATGAATATTCGGTTTGAACGGCTGTCAGCGGATGAATCGCATGGGCTTTTTTTATGGTAGAAGATGAAACTTCGGATAGGCCGATGTAGCCTACTTTTCCTTCCTTTACCAAATCGGCCATGGCCTGAACGGTTTCTTCAATTGGCGTGTTGGGGTCTAAACGATGCAAATAATAAAGGTCGATGAAATCGGTTCCCAAGTTTTTTAGCGAACGTTCTACGGCTTTTTTCACGTAGTCTTTCTTTCCGTTGAAATTCCAAGTCAGTTGTTCGCTATCGTCAATTTCATAGCCGAATTTTGTAGCAATAACATAGTCGTTCCGGTTTCCTTTTATGGCTTTGGCAATTAACCTTTCGTTTTGTAAAGGTCCATACAAATCGGCCGTGTCAAGAAAATTTCCGCCCAATTCAAGCGAACGATGAATCGTGGCAATGGCTTGTTTTTCATCGGCTTGACCGTAAACATCCATTCCTGCAATCTGGGTCATGCCCATGCAACCTAGTCCGATGTTAGGAACAACCAGTCCTTGGCTTCCTAAATGTATTCTTTTGATACTCATAACAATTGATTTGTGATTTACTATGGCAAAGTTCTAGGATTACTAGTTTCAAAAAGTAGCCTAAATGAGAATTGTTGTAGTCAAAATGAGGAAAATAGTATTTCACTCGGAAAGGCAAGTTTGTGAACACCTATTCTCCACATCAAAAAAATACTACCTTTAAAACCTAATAAATCTCCTATTCCATTTTTATGTATCGTATTAAAAATCTTCAAACAGCTCTATTGTTGGCAGTTTCAACTTTTTCGTTTTCGCAGGAAGCAAAATGGACGAACTTGTTGGATAAAAATCTTTCGCAATGGGAAATGTACCTCAGCTATCGGCATAAGCCTGATTATAAAGGAGAAATTCCTGTTGATGAAAAGGGAAAGAAGATAGAACCCATTGGCTACAATAAAAACGAAGCTAATGTTTTTTCGATGATCGAAGAAAACAAGGAACCTGTTTTGAGGGTTAGTGGTGAAATTTACGGCTGTGTTTTTACGAAGCAGGAATATGAAAACTACCATTTGAAACTGCAAGTGAAATGGGGCGAGAAAAAATGGATGCCCAGAACCGATAAGTTGCGTGATACAGGAATTTTGTATCATTCTGTTGGCGAATGCGGCATAGATTATTGGAGGGCTTGGATGCTATCGCAGGAATTGCAAATCATGGAAGGCCATATTGGCGATTATTGGAACATTGCCAATTCAGCCATAGATGTGAGGGCTTTTATTCCGGAAGGAATTATGAATCCGGTTGCAAATGAAAATCAACCCTTCTTACCAATTGCCGCAGGAACCGGAATTGATGGTTTTTGTTTGAGGAGTGAAAACCACGAAAGCAAAGCAGGAGAATGGACAACCGTGGAGCTGATTTGTTTTGGCGATAAAAGCCTGCACATCGTGAACGGAAAAGTGGTGATGGTTTTGCAAAATTCCCGCTATATAGAAAACGGAACATCACATCCTCTTTCTAAAGGAAAAATTCAGTTGCAGAGCGAAGGTGCCGAGGCTTTTTTTAAGCATGTAAAGATTAGAAAACTCAGCGAATTGCCACAAGAATATAAAAAATATTTCGGAAAAATTTAAAAGCTTGTCCTTATGATAGACTGATCGTGATGGTCTTATTTTCAAAATCAATTGCAAATAAATTTGGATCTTTGTATCCTGGAACGCTTTTCTTGATATCGAGTCCTTTTGAATACAAACTCAAAGACTGGGTGCCAAACTTCAAATGCACATTATATTCGGTAAATCCATATTTATCTACAAATGCTTTCAATAACACTTCTCTATTTTCTATTACGTATTCTCGACTGTAATTATATCCAGATCCAAATATAGTCACCTCCTTGCACCAATGTTTTGTCCTTTCCTTTGGGCGAAGTTGTTCATAAAATTTACAAATTCTATACTCTAAAAACTCCAAAAACTCTTGGTCGATTTCTTTTTTAATTTTAGTCATTGTTTTAAAACCTTAATTCGGGGACGATATAGTTATAAAATTATATTTTTTTACTAGGGGAAAACGAAATTATAAAAAATAAATCAAACATCTGACAGAAAATAAATATAAAAAATAGCAATTGAATAAAATTCAAACGTTTACTGTTTTTACTGATTTATTATCAAGAGTAAATCTATTTTTTAGGAAATCTGTCCTTTAATGAAACAAAAAAAGCGATCTCTCTCCATTGAAAAAAAAATTACCTATCTAAAGCCCTAATTACTGGTTTAATTTAATACTTTCTTCCAAAATCTTATAGCATGTCCATTAGGAATTAGCAGTACATTTACGCAAACAAAAATCTCATGTATAAATTTGCTATCCTACTCTTATTGGTTGTAATCCTATCCAGTTGTGGCACTACAAAAGCAAACCGTATAGACGATTATGTTTTCAAGAAGAAAACGGAAAAGGCCGAATACATTAAATCCTATAACAATGCATTAAAACTTTGGAAAGTTCCCTTTAAGGAAGAGGACATACAAACAACTTCCGGAACCGCACACATAATTATTGCTGGTCCAAAAGATGCTGAACCATTAGTGTTGCTTCACGGAATGGATGCCAGCTCCACAATGTGGTATCCAAACATCGAAGCATTCTCAAAAAACCATCGTGTTTATGCCATCGATTTTTTGATGGAACCTGGAAAGTCAGTTGCTTCAAATGATCGTTTGAATACCGAGGAAGTTGCCAGTTGGTACAACCAAATTTTCCAGTATTATAAATTAAAGAAGTTTAAGGTGGTTGGTGCATCCCGTGGTGGTTGGATTGCAACATTATTGGCCACTCAAGAAAACAGCGGTATTTCAAAACTGGTTTTGTTAAGTCCGGCTCAAACCTTTGAATCCATCGACAAGAAAGGGGAAGCGATGCCGGCCTTGATGTTGAAATTGTTTCCCAATGAGAAAAAATTAAAACGAACCTTGGATGCTTTTGCCTTTTATCCACAGAAGATTGACACAATCTATAAAAAACAATTCTATCTGGCCAACAAATATGCAAAAAGCAATACGAGCATGTTGCAGATGCAACCTTTTTCGAAAGAGGATTTGCAGAAAATCAACATTCCTGTTTTGGTTTTGATTGGCGATCATGATGTAATCAACTCTGAAGACAGCTTGGAAAAAGCAACCGAATTGATCCCGAAAAGCAAAACCGAAAAAATAAAAGATGCCGGACATTTCCTGACTATTGATCAAGCGAAATTGGTCAATAAAATGGTGGTTGATTTTCTGGATTAGATCAATATAGCCTCCAGAAGTTTTTTAAACCAGTGTCAATAAATAACCAATCAACGAACCGCCCAAAACTACAAAAGCACTGTTCAATTTCCTGTATCCAAATGCGATTGCTATACTTAAAAGGGCAATCAAAACTGTTCGCCAATCTGTAATAGTATCCTTCCCCATTTCATAGCAAATCGCGATTATAATCGCTATTGATGCAACGTTTACAGCATCCAGAAAAGCCGAAAAAAGTGTAGAGTTTCGCATTTTCTTTACCAAAGGGTTGAGCAATGCCACAAACACAAATGAAGGTAAGAATATGGCAATTGTCGAAACGATTGCACCAGAAAGTCCATTGATTTGATAACCAATAAAAGTTACAGAAGAGAAAACAGGTCCGGGTGTGAATTGTCCAACAGCAATGGCATCAATCAATTGTTGTCTTGACAGAAGCCCTGTCGAAACCAATTCGGTGTCCAGAAAAGCAAACAAAACATAACCGCTTCCGTAGAGTATTGCACCAATTTTTAGAAAAATCCAAAACAGGTTGGCATTGGTTGCTGCAAGAAATGCCGCGTTCGGGATTTGCAATAGCGTTAAAGGCAGAAAACTGTTCATCCTATTTTGCTTATTGTTTTTTGCATAAGCCAAAAGCAAGGCAGCAATTCCGGCTCCAAACATCAAATAGATTTCGTAGATGTTAAGCAAGGAACCTATCAAAACCAAAAGTCCGATAATGATTAGTGCAGCTGATTTCAAAGATTTTTTCGCCAGAGGAAAAATGGCACTTAAAATTATAGCTATTATAGCCGGTTTTATTCCGTAAATAAAAGGTTGCACTTCGGGAAGTTGTCCATACTGTTTGTAGAGATAGGCAAAAACTCCTGTAATAAAAACGGCGGGTAGAATAAAACAAAGCCCTGCAACAATCAAACCTTTCCAGCCCCCTTTTTCGTGTCCGATGTGGATGGCCATTTCCGTGCTGTTTGGTCCCGGAATCAGGTTTGTAGCACCAATCAAATCCAAAAAATGTTGGTCGGTGAGCCAGTTTCTTTTCCTCACCACTTCGTCCTGCATCATTGCAATATGTGCGGCAGGACCACCAAAACCGATAATTCCAAGTTTAAGGAAAACTTTGGCAATTTCTTTTAGGTTTGCTTTATGCTCCATTTTTAGAAAACGTTTTGTCCATCGACCAATATCCACCGCCTTTAATCAATAAAAAAACACTCCCCAAAAGCATTGCCCAGTCGGTTCTGCTTCCGTGCATCATTTCCCAAAAACCTTTTTCGGCTAGAACTTCTGATTTGGTTGTTGTAATGGCTACAAGCATAATGATGATGAGTGGGATACTTGCAAGCCTTGTTAAAAGCCCTAGGAGGATTAATGTGCCGCAAGCAATTTCGAAAGCACCAACAAAACTTCCCAAAAATTCAGGCGAAGGCAACCCTATTTTTTCAAATCTTCCTGCTCCAAGTGTGTCAGTAAATAGAAATTTCTGAATTCCTTCGGAAAGAAATACAGCTCCAACCATAAGTCTAATTAAAATTGTCGTTTTGGAATTGTCTGTATTTACTATACGATTCTTCATTTTTTTTGTTTGATTTTTATACCGAGACGATCATAAAGTGTTGCAAAACGGTTTTTCTTTGACCGACTATTATGGATCCGAGCGAATTGAATTCTATTTGCTAATATAGAATTTCTTCGTGAAAATTAAACATCAAATTACCGAAAAGTCCGCGATTGCGGTTACCGGAAGTTATGGATAGTAATTATTTTGTCCATCTTAAATAAGTAGTAAATTCACCATTCGCACAATAAATAACTAACGAGTCATTTTTTGCTTTTTTAATCAAGCCCATTTGTTCTGAATCGGGGAAATAAATTTTAATTTTGTTAGTATTTATTTCATATGGCATGTGTCCATTTCCATCATAGTCTACGACATAAAAATAGCTTTCAGTCAATTCAAAATCAGCATGCGGACCACTTAAGTCTTCTGCCCAAATTCCAAGAATATCTTTCATCGGAAAAGCAGGATTAGTAATTGTACTGTTGTGTATTTCAACTAAATTTTGTTTTTCAGTATTGACCTCTTGCTTTTTCATTTCTTGCTTTTTACAAGAATTAAAAAAAATAAGAAGTAGTAGAAAAATTAATCTTCTTTTTATCACGTTTCTTTGAATTATTGACCATAAAGCTTTGGGGGTGTAGCTGTCAGTCACAGTTTAGAGCAAATTGAGATCTCTCTTTCGAAGATAAACTTCTTTCGTGAATAACATGTCTATTTATTGAAAACTCCGCAATTGTGTTTACAAGCTGTTTTAGGACGCTATTGACCGATTACAACTCCTACTATTTGCGAAACCTCTATCATCCCAATATATCTCGAATCCTCTGAATTATGCCTATTTTCACCAATGACAAATACTTTATTTTTAGGAATTATGAGGGGGCCAAAATTGTCTTCATTCCAGTCCTTTCCGTACAACTTTTTAATAGTTTTATCTGTAATTCCAGATTTTCTAATTTGTCTTTGAGCCTTCCAATCATATTTCTCAGCTATAATATCTTCAATCATTACAGTTACAGAATCCTTCCCTGATGGAAATGCATAAAACTGATCGCTTATATTTTCTTTCTTTTTAATATCGAGATAATCTGATTTTGAGATTTTATAGAAATGTATTAAATTATTTCCTTTATCAATATTTATATTATTGACGGAGACAATTCCATCTACAATTTTTAAAGTATCATTTTCTTTAGCAACAAGCTTATGAATACGCAACTCATCACCATTTATTTCACTGTTATAACTATATGCAACAAAATCATTATGTTTTGGAATTTTAGATTTTGAAAGTGTTATTCGAGAATTTAATCGCAAAGTAGGTTCATTTGCAATTGTTGAGTTTTTAAATGCTTTTGTATCATTTTGACAATTGATGTTTGTTAATAAAAGGAAAAATGATACAATAATAATTATTGGTTTTAATCTCATAATCGGTCTGTTGATTTATAATGTCCCACAACGTTTCGGGGCCTTGCGTTCGGGCGGGAAATTGAAGCACAAAAGCTGGTTTATTACTAAATTTCAATTGAAAAACTGCTGTTGAATTTTGCACTTCAGCCTGCCTGACGCAAAACCCTTGTTAGCTGATGTTTATTTTTTCTATTTGTATTTTTTTGTTGTCAATTATAAATGTAAAATATTTTTCGGTGTTTTCGGTTAAGTCTACATTTCCATAATGTAATTGTCTGTGATGATTTGCACAAACTGTCATTAAGTTTGTTATACTTAAAACTCCTGTTTTTGCTGTCGAAACTGGTTCTATGTGATGAGTTTCTATGTAAGTGTCTCCGTTCTGTTTGATGAATGAATTTGTTGGATTTCCTAATGCTTCGCAAACGGAACACTTATAGTTATTTAATTTCTTTACTTTGTTTGAAATTGCTCCACGTTCAATGTAATTTGAAATACGTTGTTTGATTTCGGGTTGTTGTCCTTTCATCTTTTTTTCAAGTTTCTCAATGTCTTTTAGCGTGTCAGCTGTTGTGTCGCCTATGATGCCAATAAAATCTTGAAGGTCAAATTCTTCTTTTGTAAGCTTTTCAAGTAAAGGAAATTTCTCAACAAAATTTTTCAGTTTATTATTGCTTGGATTTAAGGATAATGCAAGTTTTATTAAGTTGTAAACATTGTCAGAGTTAAGGTAATTAAATCCTTGTTGTGATATTTTTTTTCCATCTGGTAAGAAGTTTTGGACTGAAACAATGTCGTTGTTAATTACGATTGGATTTTGAAAGTAAATAATGTCTTCTGGAAATGCCTTTATATTTCCACTGTCATAGGTTTTATAAAGTTCGTGTTTTGAATTGCGAGTAAACCACTCTCTAAAAACAGGAAAACCGTAAAAACCAATGATTGTTTTTCGATTAGAATTTTTGTAGTCGCTACTTGTAAAAAATACTACTTGAACATTTCTTGAATTATTTACGTCAGGAGGTCTGTTAAACATTGGCGTATAACCAATGTAATAGCCGTCATCTTCTGCTGGAAATTTGTCGTGTCCGAAATTTAGGCTTTCGTGCATATGAGCATTGTCTTTTACATAGTCATATTTTGACGTTTTCAAGTCCTCGTTGGACGGATGGTCTGCCCAATTATTACTGTTCCAAGAAATCGAAGAAAGTATTCCGTAATTTAAGATTGTCTTTTGTTCTGTGTCCATTAAGCGTTGTCGGTTTTAAATATCAGCTAACGTGTCGCCGGTAAGCGAATTCGCGATGCCAGCGGACTGAGTTTTCTCTGCCAAGATAAAACATTCTTCGTGAAAAACAAACGTTCAATTTACCGAAAACCAGCGTAATTCGCTTACCGGCTGTTGTGCGATGTTATTCTTCATTAAGATTAATTATTTCAAAATCATCTGACATTGAAATAACACTGACACAATCATTTTGACCTAAAATTAAATATTCTTTTCTGTATTCATTTTCGTGATAACCTTCGACAAAACCATTCCTAGTTTTTTCTAAATCAAACCAACCGCCTTTTTCTATTATCCAAACCCATCCTGGAACTCGAATATTATTATTCCAGAATTCTAATAAGTCACCTTCATCAAGAACTCTAAAACCATTTAAATTTTTAAAAATAAAATAAACAGGTTTTTCTAAATCGGGAAAATGTAAAGTAATTTTCAGAGTCCATAAATCGTAGATAACACTTGAAATTTCAGGAATGCTATTAGTGATAATAGAAAAATCTACTTGTTTAATAATCGGAGTTTCTATTTTTGAATTATCCATGTTTCTGAATAGTTTTTATAATATCACACAACTTATTTATACCTGAAACAAACATTCGCATATCACCCAAAAAATGGCTGTATAGGCGAATGTTTATTCCTTTTTATTTTCAAATATAAAAATTAAATTCTTACAAAACATCAAACGGAGTTTACAAAAAAAAGACCCATCTTTCGAAAGGTCTTTTTGGGATTTTATAATTTGCTTTTGGTAATTTGCCTCCGGCCTACATATTCCTTCTATACTGTCCACCAACTTCAAACAACGAAGAAGTAATCTCTCCTAACGAACAAATCTTAGTAGCCTCCATCAATTGTGCAAAGATATTTTTATTGTTGATGGCAACATCTTGGATAATCGAAAGCTGTTGTTCGGTTTCATCTGCATAAAATTTATGAAGATTGTCGAGCATCGTGATTTGGAATTGCTTCTCCTCTTCTGTTGCACGAATCACTTCCGCAGGGATAACCGTTGGCGAACCTTTAGAACTCAAGAATGTATTTACACCGATAATCGGGAATTCGCCTGTGTGTTTCAGCATTTCATAATACATGCTTTCCTCTTGAATTTTCGAACGTTGGTACATCGTTTCCATCGCACCAAGCACTCCTCCTCTTTCGGTAATTCTGTCGAATTCTAACAAAACGGCTTCTTCCACCAAATCCGTCAGTTCTTCAATGATGAACGAACCTTGAATTGGGTTTTCATTTTTCGCCAAACCTAGTTCCTTATTGATAATCAACTGAATGGCCATTGCACGACGAACCGATTCTTCCGTTGGAGTCGTAATTGCTTCATCATAAGCATTAGTATGCAACGAGTTACAATTATCATAAATTGCATACAAAGCCTGCAAAGTCGTACGGATATCATTAAAATCAATCTCTTGAGCGTGTAACGAACGACCTGAAGTTTGAATATGATATTTCAACATCTGGGCTCTTTCGTTAGCTCCGTATTTATTTTTCAAGGCTTTCGACCAGATTTTTCTGGCTACACGACCAATCACAGCATATTCAGGATCGATTCCGTTTGAAAAGAAGAACGATAAGTTTGGCCCGAAATCATTGATGTCCATTCCACGGCTCAGATAATATTCCACATAAGTGAAACCATTTGCCAAGGTAAAGGCCAATTGCGTGATTGGATTGGCTCCAGCTTCGGCAATATGATAACCTGAAATCGAAACCGAATAGAAGTTTCTAATGTTGTTCGTAATAAAATATTCCTGAACGTCACCCATCAATCTCAGGGCAAATTCTGTTGAGAAAATACAAGTGTTCTGAGCCTGATCTTCTTTTAAAATATCAGCCTGAACCGTTCCACGAACTTGCGAAAGTGTTCTCACTTTGATTTGTTCGTAAACGTCTTTTGGTAACACCAAATCTCCCGTAACACCCAAAAGCATCAAACCTAAACCGTTATTACTTTCTGGAAGATCTCCGTTGTAACGAGGTCGTTCTAGGCCTTTTTTCTTGTAAATCTCTTCGATAATAGCTTCCACTTCATCTTCAAGATTATTTTCCTTGATGTAAATTTCGCACTGCTGATCGATTGCCGCATTCATAAAGAACCCAAGCAACATTGGAGCTGGACCGTTAATGGTCATACTCACAGAAGTCAGCGGATGTGCCAAATTGAAACCAGAATATAATTTTTTCGCATCATCCAAACAGCAAATCGAAACTCCGGCATTACCGATTTTTCCATAGATATCCGGACGTAAATGCGGATCATTTCCATATAAAGTCACACTGTCAAAAGCGGTTGACAAACGTTTTGCAGGCAAACCAGCACTAACATAATGGAAACGCTTGTTGGTTCTTTCGGGTCCACCTTCACCAGCAAACATCCTTGATGGATCTTCGCCTTCACGCTTAAACGGATACAATCCAGACGTAAACGGAAATTCTCCAGGAACATTTTCCTGCAAATTCCATTTCAAGATATCACCCCAAGCTTCATATTTCGGCAAAGCAACCTTAGGAATTTGCGAATGCGATAACGATTCAGTGTGGGTTGCAATCTTGATTTCCTTGTCACGTACTTTAAACGTATAGACAGGATTTTTGTATTTGTTTACTTTTTCGTCCCAGGTCAGGATAATTTCCCAATTGTAAGGATCCAAATCCATCTTCACTTTATCGAATTGGTTCAAAAGTAAATTCAGGAAGATTCTGTTTTCGTCTTCTTCAGTTACACTTTTATAAACCGACTCATCGTTGATTCCTGTTTTAGTAATCTCAGGTTTTTTACCCGAAACTGATTCGATGGTTTTGAAGATTCCGTATAATTTTTGAGCTACTTGCTGTTGTGTTAAAGCAGTTGCATCGTATTTTCTGTTGTTTTCGGCAATTTCAGAAAGATAACGTGTTCTGTGAGGCGGAATCACGAAGATTTTCTCGCTCATTTCACGCGTGATTTGAAAGGTAGAAACCAAATCAGATTCGGTTTTTTCTACAATCTTATCCATAATTGCCTTGTAAAGCGTGTTCATTCCCGGATCGTTGAACTGCGAAGCAATTGTCCCGAAAACTGGCAAATCATCTGGATTTGCATCCCAAAGATTGTGGTTTCTTTGAAATTGTTTCTTCACATCTCGCAAGGCATCCAATGAACCTCTCTTGTCGAATTTATTAATCGCAACCAAATCAGCAAAATCAAGCATATCGATTTTTTCCAACTGTGTTGCGGCACCAAATTCCGGCGTCATTACATATAAAGAAACATCAGAATGGTCCATGATTTCGGTATCCGATTGACCGATTCCTGAAGTTTCTAGGATGATGATATCGTATTTTGCTGCTTTTAAAACCTGAATGGCTTCGGCAACATATTTTGACAAGGCCAAATTCGACTGACGTGTTGCCAACGATCTCATGTAAACACGAGGATTGTTGATGGCGTTCATTCGGATTCTGTCTCCCAATAAAGCACCACCTGTTTTTCTTTTCGATGGATCGACAGAAATCAATCCGATTGTTTTTTCTGGAAAATCTATTAAAAATCTTCGAACCAATTCATCAACCAAAGAAGATTTTCCTGCTCCACCTGTTCCTGTAATTCCAAGAACTGGAATCTTGCTGGTTTCGTTTTGCTTGTGAATCGTATCAAAAGTTTCCTTGGCAATTTCTGGAAAATTTTCTGCAGAAGAAATCAAACGTGCAATTGCCGTTGGATTTTTGTCTTCCAAATGATTGATTTCACCATTTAATTTATCACCAATTGGGTAATCTGATTTCTGAACCAAATCATTGATCATTCCTTGCAAACCTAATTCACGTCCATCATCTGGAGCATAAATTCTTGTAATTCCGTAATCTTGTAATTCCTTGATTTCGTCCGGAAGAATTACACCTCCGCCTCCGCCAAAAATCTTGATATGCCCGGCTCCTTTTTCATGAAGCAAGTCATACATATATTTGAAATATTCATTGTGGCCTCCTTGATAGGAAGTCATTGCGATTGCATTTGCATCTTCTTGGATGGCCGTATTCACCACTTCTTCCACACTTCTGTCGTGACCCAAATGGATTACTTCCACACCCGTTGACTGGATGATTCTTCGCATTATGTTGATGGCAGCATCGTGTCCGTCAAAAAGAGCTGCAGCAGTTACAATTCTTACTTTATTTTTAGGAATATAAGGTTTTGCTTGTTCCATATTAAAATATCTGTCGATTTTAGGGTCGCAATTTACGATTTTCTTAAAAATTTGAAAGTATAAATTTAGGAATTGTGATGGTTTTGGGAGGCGATGATAACGATTGCGTAAAATATCTTAATGAATTCACAAGAACTATCTTTATCAACATGCTATTTCGCTACTTTTGTGGCGATTTTTATTACATCGATGAAACTTACAAAATATTACCTCGCTGCAATTTCGGCATTCGTTATCTGGGGATTTTTTAGCTTGGCTCTAAAGCCTTTACACGATTATCCTTCCTTGGATATTTTGTTCTACAGGGTTTTCCTTTGTGTGGTTTTGATGCTGGTCATCAGTTTCGGTTTTAGACGAAAAATCATTAAAGAAACCGTTGTTTATTTTAAAAGTCTGACTTTAAAACAAAAACGAAATCTTATACTTCTCACGCTTGGAGGTTCGATACTTTTAACCGCGAATTGGTTTATTTTTATTTATGTGATGAACCACATCAGTGTTAAAGCCGCTTCATTTGCCTATCTCGTCTGTCCGATTCTCACAACCGTTTTTGCTTTTTTGATCTTGAAAGATGAACTCACAAAACTACAATGGACTGCTGTTGGTTTGAGTATTTTCAGTTGCATATTATTGGGTTATGGGCATTTAGAGGATGTTTTTTACAGCCTGATTGTCGCCACGACTTATGCCTTGTATCTGGTAATTCAAAAAAGAAACACCACCATCGATAAGTTTTTGTTGCTTACCATTCAGCTTATTTTTACAGCCCTAGTCTTGTTGCCTTTTTACCCAGCTTACAGAGGCGAAGTCCCAACGGAAATTTCGTTTTACCTTTATATTTTGATCATTGCAGTGGTTTTTACCATTGTTCCGTTGTTCCTTAATCTGTATGCCTTGAAGGGAATCAATTCTTCTACGGTGGGAATTCTCCTTTACATCAATCCGATCATCACGTTTCTTTTGGCGATATTTTATTACAAAGAAGAAATTACGGTTTTTCAAATAATCGCCTATTCCATATTGCTGTTTTCAATTTTTATTTTCAATTCGCATTTGTTTACCAAAGTCAGAAAAATAAAATTCAAAAAAAACGCCCCTGTAAAAGGAGCGTTCTAAGATTTAAAAGATTTTTATCGCAACATATTTGGATCAATCTGAACACCTAAACCTTGGGCAATCCCCATTCCAAGTCTAGGATCAGCCCTAAACCAATGGCACAATTGACGGTTGATGATCTCCTCTTTTTTCGGTCCATCAATTCCCGACATTGCACCAACGATATTGTTAACGAGATTCTGTTGCTGTTCTGGAACCAACAAACGATAGAGATTTCCTGGCTGTGTATAATGATCGTTTTCACCTTCGGCATTTCGATCAAACCAACCCGCAACATTGCTGTCTAAATTTAAACTTGGTTCTTTATAAGCTTCATCCACCACAATGTTATCAAAACTATTTGGGAAGTAATTTGGAGCACTTCCTCCGTTTCCATCCACTCTCATTTGTCCGTCGCGTTGGTAATTATTGGTTGCAAATGGACATCTGTTCACTGGAATTTGCTCATAATTAGCACCAAGACGATAACGCTGTGCATCTGGATAAGACAGAATTCTACCCTGCAACATCTTATCAGGAGAGAAACCAATTCCGTCCACCACATGGGCTGGAGCAAAGGCCGCCTGTTCTACATCTTGAAAATAATTATCTGGATTTTTGTTCAATTCAATCACACCAACATCAATCAGAGGATAATCGCCATGAGGCCAAACCTTCGTCAAATCAAACGGATTGATGTGATAGGTTTTCGATTCGGCTTCGGTCATCACTTGGATTTTCATGTCCCATTTTGGAAAATTACCCTTATCAATGTTTTCCACCAAATCCCTTTGGGCAAAATCCATGTCTTTAGATTTCATTTCGGCCGCTTCAGCATCGGTAAAATTCCTGATACCTTGTTGCGTGATGAAGTGGAATTTCACATAAAAACGTTCATTTTCTTTGTTGATGAATGAAAATGTATGACTGCTAAAACCGTGCATGTGTCGGTAGCCATAAGGTGTTCCCCTATCTGACATCAGAATCAAAACCTGATGCAAACTCTCTGGATTCAACGACCAAAAATCCCACATCATTGTTGGCGATTTCATATTTGTATAGGGATCTCGCTTTTGCGTATGGATGAAATCGCCAAATTTTTTCGGGTCTTTCACAAAGAAAACGGGTGTGTTGTTTCCTACCAAATCCCAATTCCCGTCTTCGGTATAGAATTTCAAGGCAAAACCTCTTGGATCTCTTTCCGTATCGGCCGACCCTCTTTCGCCACCAACGGTTGAAAAACGCAACAGCATTTTGGTTTCTTTACCTACATGGGAAAATATTTTTGCCTTGGTATATTTCGTGATGTCATTGGTTACCGTGAAAGTTCCGAATGCAGCCGAACCTTTGGCATGCACCACTCTTTCAGGAATTCTTTCTCTGTTAAAGTGTGCCATCTTTTCGTGAAGGATAAAATCCTCCAACAATAATGGTCCCCTGGAACCTACAGATTGACTGTTTTCGTTTTCAGCATAAGGTTTTCCAGAAGCGGTTGTAAGTTTGTTGTGATTTGACATAGTTATGTTTTTAAAAGTTATTGTTTTCCAAATTTACGAAAATAAAACAATAATCAAAATCGATTGTTTTTATATTTTCATAGCTTTAAACTATTTAAAAACGGTATGCTATTTGTTTAACTTTGAAAAAATTAAAAATTTATACCATGAAAAAAATAGTTTTAGTATTGCTTTTAGCTCCCTTTTTCAGTTTCGGACAATTAAAAGGATTGCTCGATAAGGCAAAAGACAAGGTTTCAACTGCAACCGGAAAAGACAGTGGTGTTGATATTGGAGCCGGATTAAAAGAAGCCTTAAACAAAGGAATAACCGAACAAGTTTCGAAACTTACTGCCACCGATGGATTCTATAAAAACGAAGCGGTTAAGATTTTAATGCCCGAAGAACTTCAAAAAGTGGATAAGACCTTGCGTAAAATGGGAATGTCGAGTTTGGCTGATGAAGGCATCAAATCCTTGAACCGTGCCGCTGAAGTTGCCGTTAAGGAAGCCACCCCCATATTTGTTTCGGCTGTAAAAAATATGAGTATTACAGATGCCAAGAACATCTTATTAGGAAAAGAAAACGCGGCGACAACTTATTTGGAAAATTCCACCTCTAAAGCCTTATATTCAAAATTCAATCCTGTCGTAAAGGAATCCATCGGAAAAGTTGGTGCCGATGTAGTTTGGGCAACAATCATTGAAAAATACAACAGTGTTCCGCTTGTTTCGAAAGTGAATCCTGACATCAACGATTATGTAACGAACAAGGCAATGGAAGGCGTTTTCACGATGATTGCCGTTGAGGAAAAAGATATTCGAACAAATTTAAATTCCAGAACGTCTGATTTGCTGAAAAAAGTGTTTGCTTTGCAGGATAAAAAATAAATTGAATTGCTATTTTAGTTGTACTAGTTTTTTTAAAAGGCTGTACTTTCAAAATACATTTCATCTTTATTTAAATCTAAAATTTTGTTCTATAAAAATCAAGTTTTATTATAACCTGGTCCACCGTTTCTTTTGAGTTTTGTACTGTAATATTCACATCTGTCACAACGTCTGCTTGATTGCCATAAAAGCGTTAGTTCATGAACACCTTGTGTTCTTCCAAGCTTTGAAATATTCCAATCATAAGAATAGCCAAATGTAAATTCACTTAACTTAAACAAAGCTACTGGATTTAAGGAAGATACAAAATGACTGTTTGTACTTTTACCTTCTGGATTTGTGGCTGCAATTACGCCAAAGCCAAATGGTCCAAAATCCATAACAGCTCCCAAATCTAATCGATTATATTGTCCTTGTCGCATATAATTTGCCGTTACAAGCAAGGTAGATTCTTCGGGAATTAAATTGGTAGGCGAATTTAGAAATTGAAAATAATAACCGCCATGAACAGTAAGAAAAAGGTCTAATGGCATGTTTCCATTTTCTCTGAAAGAAATATCAGGCCTGTTTAAATGTTTGACAGCGACACCAAACCAAGCAAATTCCTGATCAATTGTAAAACCAGCAGACATGTCGAAGAAGTTAATTTTATTACCATATTCTCCAACTCTTGGATCAATTGTGATTGGGGCAACTGCACCTGTATTTATATTAATTTGATCTTCTAATAGCAAATTTCTAAATTGAAAGTCCTTTCGGCCAAAACCAGTTTCTAATCCTAATCGCAAACGCCAATCATAATTAATATCAACTCGATAAGAGATTGCCGTATTTAACTTAAAATAATTATAATTGGTAAACACTTCGTTGTGATTTTGAACAGTCATACCCAAACCAATTTCATCGCTAACGATGGTATTGGCATAGCCATATTGCGTATCTATTTTTCTATTTCCATCGGGCCATTGTCTTCGGTGTACAAAACCAGCATTCCAAGTATTTGCAATACCTGTAAAAGCGGGGTTTAAAGTTTCGGGAACCAAATAAAACTGTGTAAATATGGGATCTTGTGCTTTTGAATGAATGGTGAAAAGCACTAAAATTGTGAATATTATTTTAGATTTCATTTTGATGGCAATTATTTAATTAATACGAAAGTTTGATTCTCATAAACTATAGTTCCATAAAAGGTTTCTGCGACAACTTTGCTGTAATAGTTTCCATTTTCTGCATTAAATCCTTTAATTTTAGCATCCCACCCCTTGATGACATCTCCTTTTTCTGAATAAATGAGTGATCCCCAACTGTCATAAATATGCATAACAACATTTTTAAGATTTTTAGTTACAGGACGAAAGGCATCATTTAAACTGTCACTATTAGGTGTAAACGCTGTTGGCAATACTAAAACATAACCTTTTTCTACAGCAAGTGTTACGACAAATTTGTAAACACAACCAAAAGGATACGTTACGGTAAGAGTAACTACGTAATCTTTAGGTATAGAATACGTGTGTGTTGGATTCAACTCTGTAGAAGTGAGGCCGTCGCCAAAATCCCAATAAACAGATTCATAATCGCCTGTAATGCTGCTGTTAAAGTGTATAGTATCTTCAATTGAATATATACCGAACGATGTGAAACCTATTGATACGGCTTGAAATGCTATTTCGCCAATTTCTGTATTATCGACATTTACAGTATAAGTTTGTATACATCCGATACTATCTTCAACAGTTAAAATTACAGTTCCATTTGTATCTGTGGTCATGATTTCGCTGTTTAAGCCACTAATGCTTCCACTAGACCACTGGTACTGGTAAGGAGGTACTCCACCGGAAGCTTGGGCTATAAAATTTGTTGTGACTTCACGCAAATCGCAATCGGAATCTGTTGTTGTAGTCACATTGATTTTTAAAGGTTCAGGTCGAATTAAGCTATATTGAGATGAAATGGTACATCCGTTAAAATCGGTAACGACAACCGAGTAATTTCCGGCTACGAGATTATTCAAATCTTCTGTACTAGAACCATTTGACCAAGAATACGTAAATGGAGGTGTTCCCCCAGAAATAATTAAATCAATCGCTCCACTACTTCCATTGGTACAATCGATTGGGTTGATTAAATTTGCAGAAGCTACTAAAAGTTGTGGCTCAACAATAGTAAAGGTTCGAATAATGTAACAAGGCGTTCCGTCTGAAATAGTTGCCGTATAAGTTCCTGCAACCAAGTTATTCCTAGTCAATCCTGATGTACTTCCATCACTCCAGATTAAGGCAACAGGAGCTATTCCTCCTGTTAAATTTAATTGAATACTTCCGTTATTTGCACCAAAACATGTTATGTTTTTTACAATTGGATTTACAGTAAAAATTGGGGCTTCAGGAATATTTATCGTTTCCATTTTCACACAACCTAAATTATCTGTGATGGTAATAGTATAATTACCAGCAGATAGATTGTTCTGATTTAAAACCGTTGATAAATTACTCCATGCAAATTGATACGGTGCGTTTCCGCCCGAAATTGTTGCATTGAAAGAAGCATCATTGGCTCCATAACAAGTGATTGCTGTTGTTGTGTATGTTAAAACTATAGGAGTCGATTGAGTCAATACAACCTCCATAGTTTTTTGACATCCATTATCATCGGTAACAATAAGATTATAGGTTCCTGCAGAAAGCCCTATTAAATTCTGATTTGTGCTTATAAATCCATTCGATCCTGTCCAAGAGAATATATAATTACTTGCTATTGTTCCACCAACAACTTCAACGTTTATGATTCCTGTTGAGGCACCAAAACAATTTATGTTTGTTTGATTAAGCAATGAGACAACTAACAATGGTGGTTCCGTAATTGTAAATGAAAGTGTTTTTGGTCCACAATTATTCTCATCGGTAACACTAACATTATAATCACCTGGACTTAAACTCACCAAATCTTGCGTAGTTGCAAAAGGTAAATTATCTTTAGTCCAAGTATAAAAATAGGCTCCTGTTCCGCCAGAAACCTCAATATTAATCATCCCATCATTGCTTTCAAAACAACTGCTGCTACTTTGATTGGCAATTGAAATTACTATATCATCCGGTTGAGTTATGGTATACGAATCATTGAAAGGACAATTTCCAGCATCTTCAATTAAAATATTGTAAATGCCTGGTTCTAAATTGGAAATTGTTGCAGTATTTGAAGCAAATCCATTTGGTCCTGTCCAAGTAATTGAATAAGGCGGGATTCCTCCTGTAATATTTGTTGCAATCGAAGCATTATTAGCACCAAAACAATCGTTGTTATTCACAATTACGTTTGGATTAATGGCTGGATTAACGGTGATTGTTACCGTAAAATCATTACCCACACAAATACCTGTTTTTGGTGTAACAGTATATACAATGGTAGCAGGATTTATAGTGCTATTTAGTAAAGTTTGACTAATTTCTTGTTGTGGTACTGATTGTGATGAAAACCCAGAAAGTGATCCGGGAGGATTTACCACAGGAGTTGTCCAAGTATAGGTTGTTCCTGTTGGTACTAAATTTCCATTTCCGTTTATCGGTGTTACTAAAAAGGTAGTATTACTGCAAATTGTTTCAACATCTGAAGCGATAATTGGGAATGGGTTAACTGTTATCAAAGCAGTGTTCGAAACTATCACTTCACATCCACCCGACAAATCCGAAAAGGTGATGATGCAATAATAGTAAACGTTTCCAACAGTATTTGTTAGAGGTAAATAATTAGCTGTTGTTGCTCCATTAATTAAAGTTCCTCCTGTTGTAGAATTAATTATGTTTGAATACCATTGATAAGTTGGTGTTCCTGTTCCTGTTGTATAGGTTACTGTTAAATTTAATGGTGTTTGGCTCACACACCATGAATTTGAAAGTGGTTGCAAATTAATAGCCGGAGAAGTATTTATAATTACTGCTGCTGTATCTGAAGTTGCATCACAACCTGAACCGATGGCTTGTGTAATTGTGCAATAATAATAAATTGTTCCAACCACTGCAGTTGAAGGAATAAAAGTAGCATTTGTAGCTCCTGGAATTAAGGTTCCTCCCAAATTACTGTTAACTAATGAACTGTACCATTGATAATTATATGAATTTCCAATCCCACCTGTTGCCGCTACTGATAGTGAATTTGGAACAGCATTTTGACAAAGCGTTTGCGTACTTAGAGGTTGTAAACTAATCACAGGATCTGCCACCACGACAACTGTTGCGGTAGAACTGGAAATTGAACCACAACCACTTCCTGCAAATGTGATGTTTACATAATAATAAAAAGTACCGAGTCCAGTAAAAACGGATGGTGTAAATGTAGCTGAAGTAGCACCTGCTATTGCGTTTCCACCACTGTTTGAGTCTATAGCATTCAAAAACCATTGATAAGTTGGTGTTCCTGTTCCACCCGAAAATGAAACGGTTAAAGGAGTTGAAATAGTTGTTCCAACACACAAACTTTGTGTTGATAAAGGATTTTGATCAATTATCGCAGCAGTTGTTACCTCTACTTCAGCAGTATTTGTTGAAATAGTAGCACAACTTCCTGAAATCAAAGGAAAATTAATCAAACAATAATAATATAATGTTCCAACAGTACCGCCTGAAGGTGTAAAAGTGGCATTGGTTTCACCTACAATCGCGGTTCCGTTTGTGGTGTTATTTGCGGTATTTGAATACCATTGATAGCTTGGACTTCCCGTTCCATTCGTAACTGTAAAAGATAACGCAACTGGATTTCCGCCTAAACAAACCGTGCTGGACAGAGGCTGATTCGCTACTGAAGGCGATTGGTTGACAACTACTTTTGAAATACTACTCGTTATCCCGCAACCCAAAGTAGATTGTGACACAATACAATAATAATAACGTGTCCCGACTGAAATTGTTGGCGGTGTAAACGTTGTACTATTTTCACCCAAAATTATTGTCCCAGATGTATTATTTAACGTATTGGAATACCATTGATAAATAAATGTTCCGTTTCCTCCTATTGCTTCAACTTCTAAATCTTCTGGAGTTGCCCCTTGACACAAGGTTTGATCAGCAATGGGCTGGGTTGTTAATGTTGGATCTGCAGATACATTGATCAAAGCGATTTCGCTTGTAATAGAGCCACAATTATTTCCTGAAAAAGTAATAGTTGCGTAGTAATAATGATTTCCTAAAGTAGAAAAAACTCCAGGTGTATAAGTTGCTGAAGTAGCTCCAGAAATCAAAGTTCCTCCCGTGGTTGCATTTGTACTATTGGAATACCATTGATAAGATGCAGTTCCTGTTCCGTTGCTAAAACTTACTGTTAACGGATTTGTAATTGTAACGCCTACACACAAATTTTGAGAAGCCAAAGGTTGAGTAGAAATTGTAGGAACAGGTACCACTTGAACAGAAGCAATATTAGATATCAAACTTGAACAACCACCTGAAGATAATGAAATAATACAATAATAAAAAACAGTTCCTGTGGTTGATGTTTGAGGAACAAATACTGAAGAATTTGCTCCTGGAATCGGCGTTCCGTTAGTTGTAGTGTTAAAAGAATTGCTATACCATTGATAAGTTGGCATTCCTGTTGATGTACTTATAACTACGGTTAATGGAGTTGCCGTACCGTTTAAGCAAACAACACTTGAAGCAGGTTGTGAAGTAATTGTTGGGGCAGGAATCACATTTATAACATAACTCACCGCCGTACCAGTACAATTTCCTATTTTAGGTGTAACAACATAAGTTACCGTTCCTGGATTTGCATTTGTAGTAGTGATGGTTTGTGCAGAAATTACAGCCGTAGTTCCTGAAGGCATAAATCCAGAAACTCCAGTTGTTGCAGTTGCAGTCCAAGAAAATGTTGTTCCAGAAGGATTAGCACTAAAAGTAACTGGAGTGGTTGGTGTTCCTGAACAAATAGTTTGGGTTAGATCTGTATTTGTGATTGTAGGTGAAGGATTAATGGTAAAAGTTTGCGTTGCAGTATTTGAAGCACCACATTCATTGTTTACGAGCAAAGAAACCGTATACGTTCCCGGTGTTGTATAATTAATACTTCCTGGATTTAGAGTGCTTGCCGTTGAAGGACTTCCCCCCACAAAACTCCAAGTGTAAGTTATAGAACTTGATGTTGGACCACAATTAGTAACATTTGCCACTGGTGAAATAGTTGTACTTCCGCATGCTCCTGCAATAGTTGCAATAGAAACATCTGGCGGTTTTCTAACATTAACGGTCTGAACTACAGAAGTTACACTTCCGCAAGAATTGGTTGTTTTTAATGAAATAGTATAAATTCCCGCTTCAGTAAAACTGAATGAAGGTGTGGCGGAAGTGGCAGAAGTTCCGTTGGTGTAAACAAAACCAGAAGTAGTTCCGCAATTTCCAGGCGTATAATTTACAATCCAATTGTATGTTGGTGTATCACATAGATTGGTTAAATTTGTGGTGTTGGTTGTAGTTACCGCTAATGGGCTACAGCCTGAAATTGTATTTAAAGTAAAATTTGGAACAAGTTGCGGTTGAACGCAGATGGTTTTGGTTATTATATCAATTCCGCATTTGTTTCCTGTTTTTAAAGTTATTGTGTATGTGCCTGCGATAGAAAAAATGGGACAAATTACTTCACTTCCACTACTCCATAAATTAATATTAGTATTACCAAAATCATCCCCTAATGTTCCACTTCCTAAAGAATATCCTAAATTGGGAAAAATACTCCAAACCTTTTTTGCAACAGAACAACTTGATGAAGTTGCCGTTTGACCTCCTGTAGTTGTGCTTGTCAAACAAACTGAATTTCCAATGCAAATGGGATTTATGGGCGAGGAAAAACTGGAAATTGGAGGAGTTGAAACTCGGATTGGTACTACCGATGCTGATGATTGGTCACATGGATTAGAAGCTTGAATACTTGCGAAAAATGAATTTTGATAAGTAGTTGATCCTGCAAAACTTGAAGTTCCACATGAAGTAGTTAAAAAGGTATGAGTAACTGATGAAGGTGGAGGATGATTAAATGTTACATTTGACGAACCGTCATTAAAAGATACTACATAAATAGTTCCTGGAGGATTGTTATCAGTTCCGGTAATAGGAAAAGTTAATGGAGAACTTATACAAATATCTGTATTTCCTGGATTCTCTAAACCAACAGCTGGATTGTTACCAACAAATACTTTATATGTCTTTGTTATATTACATCCATTCTGAGCAGTAACTGTATAAACCAAATTCCATAACCCTACTTGATAAGTATGTGTTAAAGAACTCCAAGTGGTTCCTGTAAAATTTGGAGATCCATCTCCCCAACTAATTGTATAACTTGTATTAGTCGAAATAGTAGTAGAAGCATTATTAAACAAAAATTCCGAAGGCTGGCTATCACAAATTTTAAAAACTGGAAAACCTCCAAAAACACCAGAATCAGCGGATGAATTTATTGTCGCATTTGCTTGCGGAAGTATCGTAAAAACTGTATTTCCAACAATATTTTGCGTGACAACGGGATCTGAACTATCCGAAACACTCACCAAAGTATAATTAAAACTTCCTGCTGTTGTAGTAACCACCGGAACAGTTATTGAATTTCCACTTATTGTGGTTACGGTCAGGTCAGATCCTCCATTAATTTTATATTTAAAAGTATAAGGTGCTACTCCATCGCTCCCGGTAAAAGTAACAAGTACATTTGTAGTATTTTGGCAAGCAGTTGTGCCTCCGCTAATGGTTGCTGATGGTACAAACGTGGGTGTAAGATTTGAACTAAAACCAAAATTGAATACACTCAATAAGACAATAACAAAGTAATTTAATTTCATTTAGAATATTTAATTTTAGTTTAGCAAGTAGTATCATATTGATATACATGATTTGTAAGAAGATGCAAAAATAAGTTAAATTTTAACATAAAATTTAGTTTTATTTACAACAGCATCTTATTAAGTTTTACAAACCAAAACAAATCCTATTTTGATTGGTTAAACTTAATTGGGTTCAAAATTAAACAGCCTCCAACGATTTATTTTACGGTTTTCCACATTCTCAAAAAATATTTTTTTTTTACATATCCATCAATCTAAAGTTACACCTAATTAAGCCCTATAAATATTAATTAGAACTACCAACTCTATAAAAAAACTATTTTCGAACAAATTTAAATTCCAGAACGTCTGATTTGCTGAAAAAAGTGTTTGCTTTGCAGGATAAAAAATAAATTGAATTGCTATGAAAAAAATTATTTTGGTTGCCCTAGTTTTTACCCTTTCGGGATGTGCTGAATTACAGCAAATTGCCAATCAATATCCAGAGTTGGGAACACTTGGAAATGCTGATATTGCAGCAGGTTTGAAGGAAGCCTTGAACAACGGAATTACAAAGCAGGTTTCCAAACTGACGGCTACTGACGGTTTTTATAAGAACCAAGCAGTGAAAATTCTATTACCTGCAGAATTGCAAAAAGTAGATAAAGGCTTGAGGGATATTGGCTTGAGCAGTCTTGCCGATGAAGGCTTGAAAGTGCTGAACCGTGCTGCAGAAGATGCCGTAAAAGAAGCAACCCCAATCTTTGTTGGAGCGGTGAAAAACATGACATTTACTGATGCGAAAAACATCCTGATGGGAAGCAATAATTCGGCAACGATGTATTTGCAAAGCTCTACGACAACTTCTTTATACTCAAAATTTAATCCAGTTGTGAAAAATTCTTTGGGAAAAGTGGGTGCCGATAAAGTTTGGGCAAACATCATCACAAAATACAATGCAATACCATTAACAGCCGATGTAAATCCAGATTTGAATGATTATGTTACAAACAAGGCTTTGGAAGGTGTTTTTAAAATGGTTGCCGTTGAAGAAAAAGAAATCCGCACAAATTTGAATGCAAGAACTTCTGATTTATTGAAAAGAGTTTTTGCCATGCAGGACAAAAAATAGGAAAAATTATATAGTTAGTTTTTTAGAAATCAACCATATAGAAATAACATAGACTTAACATTCGATTGAAAAAAAATGTCGGATATTTGCAAAGTAATAAAATACAAAATTTGGTTTGGTTAGTTAGAGTTTAGAAATCCGGTGCGAAAGTGCCGGATTTTTTGCATTGTAATCTTAACATATTTAGCTGAAATAGTATAAAAGTTAACATATCTTAATGATAATTTAAAGATAAGATCATTTAAATTTGCGTTCATAAAATTACCCCCTAAAATTAAGCCTTATGAGTGGATTATTGATAGAGAAAAATGAAATTGAAAAAATTCAGAATGAATTTAAAATTTTAGCAGAAAAAACTATAGCAGTTACTTCAACCCAAAAAACAAATACCGTTAAAAAAGAAGAATTGGTTTTAGAAGAGTGCGAACTATAAGCGTTCATGCATTTTTTTGAAGTATTCAAAAGCTTTCGACAGACGGCTTCCATACCACGAAAACATCTCTCCATCTACAAAAACCGTTTTGGCGTGATGCGTGAACCTTCCAATTTCAAAAGCATCCTCTTCCTTGAACGGATAGGGTTCTGAAGATAGAAATACAATCTCCGGATCGCCTTGAATCTTCATTTTCTGGATAATTATTTCCGGATAACGTCCTGGGAATTTTTCAGTATTGTCGTATATATTGATAAAGTTGTTCAGCTTGAGCATTTCGTTGATAAAATTATTCGAACCGGCCACCATGTGTGGGTTCTTCCAGATGAAATAGGCCACTTTTTGAGTAGGCTTTTCTTTCATAAAGTGCTTAAAATCATTGTATGAATATTGGATTTTGTCGTTCCATTTTTGAGCTTCGGTTCGGCAATTAAAGAGTTGACCAAAATCGGTAATCATCTGAAAAACATCTTCAATCGTAATGATATTGGTTACCCAAACCGGACATATCTTACGCAATTCCTCCACTATTTCCAATGTATTCTCTTCTTTATTGGCGATGATAATATCGGGTTGCAAGAGTCTTATTTTTTCAAAATGGACTTTTTTGGTTCCGCCAACAATCTTTTTGGTCGATTTCAAGTGATATGGATGTACACAGAATTTTGTGATCCCGACTATCCGTTCTTCCAAACCTAAATCATATAATAATTCGGTTTGTGAAGGAACGAGTGAAATTATCCTTTTTGGAGATTGTGCAAATTCGAAAGTGTTTCCTATTTGGTCTTTTAAGATGGGCATTGTTGGAATTTTGAAATGCAAAATTAAGGAATTAAAAATAGTTGAACCGCTTGAAATATTATTTTATAAGTTTAAAAATCTTTGCACCTTTGTACTTGAAACTTTCCATCTTAAAATGAACATCAAACTCATCGCCATTGGCAAAACAGACAATAAAGCATTGCAAACCTTGATAGACGACTATCAAAAACGGTTGTCGTTTTACATCAAATTTGATTTGGAAATCATTCCCGACATCAAAAATGTAAAGAATTTGTCCGAAAGTCAGCAAAAAGAAAAGGAAGGCGAATTGATTCTGTCGAAACTCACCCCAACCGATCAATTGATTTTGTTGGACGAAAACGGCAAGAATTTTTCGAGTGTAGGATTTTCGGAAGAATTACAAAAGAAAATGAATTCTGGAATCAAAACTTTGGTGTTTGTAATTGGTGGTCCTTATGGTTTTTCAGAAGCGGTTTACAATAAAGCTCAAGGGAAGATTTCGCTTTCACTGATGACGTTCTCGCATCAAATGGTTCGTCTGTTTTTTATCGAACAATTGTATCGCGGATTTACGATTTTACGGAATGAACCTTATCATCATCAGTAGGATTTAGGATATAGATTTTGATATTTAGGATTTTTATAATCATTATGTTTAAAATTAAGAGAATGGTTATTATCCTACTCCATTGACCTCCAATTTTTCTAATTTATCTGTATCAAAATAATATCTTACATTCCAATAATAACTTCCACCATCTAAAACATCAATTCTTTGCTTTAACCAATTTTCATGATTTCCTTTATTAAACCAAAAACAATTTATTAAAAGATATTTTCTTCCATTTTCATCGAAGCAACCAAAATACTGCCTTTTATACTTATGCAATTTCTTATGGATAATAGGCTTGTCAAACTGATTTATCAAATCTTTATTAAGTTGCTTCAATCTTGTTTTTAAAACACTTTCTGCTAATAAAACATCTTGCTTTAAAGGAGTAAATCTTTTGTTACCTATTAAATCAAAATAATTATCAGGAAAGATTGCAACATCGAAATTTGAAGTTTTATAATGTTCCGCTTCAACAAATTTCTGTCCATTACTCATCATAGAAATCATCAATAATAAAAAACTAACATATTTTTTCATATCAATTTATTTAATTTGTCAATCAACTTCACTGCCTCAACCGCTTCTTTAACATCGTGAACTCTTAAAATATTGGCTCCTTTCAACAATGAAATTGTGTTTAAAACCGTGGTTCCATTCAAGGCTTCTTGTGGTGTATTTCCTAACGTTTTATAAATCATTGATTTCCTTGAAATTCCAGATAATAAAGGTAGTTCCAGCATCTGAAACAATTCCAACTTGTTCATCACTTCAAAATTTTGTTCTAATGTTTTGGCAAAGCCAAATCCTGGGTCGATGATTAAATCGGAGATTCCCAAACTTCTGGCTTTGTTTACTTTTTCAGAAAAATAGAATAACATTTCCTTTATAATGTCTTCATAATCTGTCAATGATTGCATCGTTTTGGGTGTTCCTCTCATGTGCATCATAATGTAGGGAACTTTTAAATTGGCTACGGTTTGCATCATATTTTCGTCCAATTCGCCAGCCGAAATATCGTTAATGATGGAAGCTCCTTCTTCAATCGAGGCTTTGGCAACCTTGCTTCGGAATGTATCAATTGAAATAATAATTGTTGGAAAAACCTTAACCAATAACTTTACGATCGGGAGTATTCTATCAAGTTCTTCTTCTTCGGAAACAAATTCAGCATTTGGTTTTGAGGAATAGGCACCAATGTCAATAAAAGTTGCACCATCAGCCAGCATTTTATGAACTTTATCGATGATAATCTGTTCGCTATCATTTTTTCCCCCATCATAAAAAGAATCTGGTGTGACATTTAAAATTCCCATGACTTTGGGATTTGATAAATCGATGAGTTGTCCTTTGCAGTTTATTGTCATGATAAAGTTAATTGTAAACCATAAAGAAATTAAGTTTATTATGCCTTAATGCTACTTAATTTCTTAATGGTTTAATTTTAGAAAAATTATTCCTTATTTTTGGAGAAATTTCCACAAATATAAACCAATAATGAGCAATACTTCTCAAGAATTTGATACTATTGTTGGCATCTGCCGAACTCTTTTTATCAACAAAATGACCGATTACGGCAGTGCTTGGCGTATTTTGAGATTACCATCACTAACCGACCAAATCTTCATAAAAGCACAAAGAATCAGAAGTTTACAGGAAAATGATGTCCGAAAAGTGGATGAAGATGAAACCGGAGAATTCATCGGCATCATCAATTATTCGATTATGGCGTTGATTCAATTGGAACTTGGTGTTGCCGATCAACCTGATTTAAATGTTGAAAAAGCAACGGAATTATACGATGCAAAAGTGAAACTCACCAAAGATTTGATGGAAGCCAAAAACCACGATTATGGCGAAGCTTGGCGTGAAATGAGAGTGAGTTCGTTGACGGATTTGATTCTACAAAAATTACTTCGCGTCAAACAAATTGAAGACAACAAAGGAAAAACCTTGGTGTCCGAAGGAATTGATGCCAACTATCAGGATATGATTAATTATGCTGTGTTTGCTTTGATTTTGATGGGATATCATAAAAAGTAAATTCCAATTCTAGAATATCGAGTTCTAACCTAGAAAAATATTGACTGAGATATTCTACTATTTTGTCATTCCGAAGGAGTAATCTAAAATAAGTGAAAATCTTCGCAGAGATTCCTCCTTCGTCGGAATGACAAGATTGAGAAAAAATATTGAATATATATCTTTCTAAATTTAAATAAATTACCGTAAATAATCTATCATGAAAAACATACTTACCCAATTTTCCAGAATTTTCGTCGGATTACTATTTATAATTTCCGGATTAATCAAATTAAATGACCCTGTTGGCTTCTCTTTTAAATTAGAAGAATATTTCAGTGAAGGTGTTTTAAACCTCCCTTTTTTGATTCCTTATGCCTTAGCACTTGCGGTTTTTATTGTGATTTTTGAAGCCGTTTTGGGCGTGATGCTTTTAGTTGGATTCAAAACCAAGTTTACGGTTTGGAGTTTGCTTTTGATGATTGTGTTTTTCACATTCCTTACCTTCTACTCTGCTTATTTCAATAAAGTTACCGATTGTGGATGCTTTGGAGATGCCTTGAAATTAACTCCTTGGGAATCGTTCACAAAAGATGTCGTTTTATTATTTTTCATCCTTATTTTGTTTTTGAATCAAGTTTTAATCCGACCAATTTTTTCAAAAAAAATTACCAATGTAATTGTAGTTTCAAGTATCGGATTAAGTGCTTTCATGGGTTATTGGGTTTTGAATCATCTGCCTTTGAAGGATTTTAGAGCATACAAAGTAGGAACCAACATCCAAAAGGGAATGGAATTTCCTGAAGGTGCCGAACAATCAGTTGTAGAAATGGTTTTCATCTACAAAGTAAATGGTGTTGATCAAGAATTTGGGGCAGATGATTTAGGAAAACTTCCAGAAGGAGCTGTTTTTGTAGATAGAATTGACAAAGTAATTTCGCAAGGTTACATTCCGCCAATTCATGATTTTACGATGGAATTGAATGGTTCGGATTATAAAGATGAATTGCTTGTTGAACCAAAACTATTGATGTTTGTTACTTATGATTTGGAAACTTCTGAAAAAGAAGGCATGCAAATATTGGAAAAACTGCATCAAGATGCTGTTGCTAAAGGTTATAAAGTAATTGGGATGACGGCTTCGGATGAAACTGAAATTGCAAAAGCAAAAAAAGACAACAACCTGACTTTTGATTTCTATTTCTGTGACGGAACAACATTGAAAACTATTGAAAGAGCAAATCCAAGTATTGTAGTTTTGCACAACGGAACGATTGTTCAGAAGTTGCATTATAAAGACAGTGGGGATTTGAAACTTTAAATTAGTTTTCAGTTTTCAGTCACGTTGGCAGGCTGGAAACTGAGACTGGAAACTGAGACTTTTAAATAAATGATAAAATACTTTCTAAACAAAATCGGATATGCATTACTCACTCTTTTCGGGGTGATTACAGTTATATTCTTTTTGTTTAATGTGTTGCCGGGCGATCCTGCCAGAATGATGCTCGATCAGAATGAAAACTCTGAACAGCTAGCGATCGTGAAGAAAAAATATGGTTTTGACAAACCCATTTCGACACAGTATTTTTATTATTTGAATGACCTCTCGCCTCTTTCATTTCACAGCGGAAATCAAGATGATTACACTTTTTTGAGTGAAGGAAAATACAATTCGGCTGCTTTATTTGCGGTTTCAAATACGGTTGTGGTCTTGAAAACGCCTTATTTAAGAGAAAGTTTCCAGAAAAGTGGCAAGAAGGTTTCGGAAATTATCGGGAATACTTTGCCCAATACTTTTATACTGGCCATTTTTGCCATCATCATCGCGATTGGAATTGGGATTGTCTTAGGAATTATTTCTGCATTATATAAAGATACTTGGCTCGACCGATTTATTGCCTTAATCAGTACGTTGGGAATGAGTGTTCCATCGTTTTTTAGTGCGATTTTATTTGCTTGGTTTTTTGGTTTTTTGCTTCATAAATATACCCATTTGAATATGACGGGAAGTTTATATGAAGTGGATAATTTTGGGAAAGGAAGCACTATTCAATGGAAAAATATTATTTTACCCTCGATTGTCTTGGGGATTCGTCCGCTTGGTGTTGTCATTCAATTGATGCGAAATTCACTGCTGGAAACTTTCAGTCAGGATTATATCCGAACAGCCCGTGCGAAAGGTTTGAGTGAATATCAAATTATTCGGAAACATGCAGTAAAAAACTCCCTGAATCCTGTCGTGACGGCAATTTCAGGTTGGTTTGCCTCGATGCTTGCCGGAGCGGTTTTTGTTGAATTCATTTTTGGATGGAACGGACTTGGGAAGGAAATTGTTGAGGCCTTGAATAATTTGGATTTGCCAGTAATTATGGGATCGGTGATAGTGATTGCAACGACATTCGTGGTGATCAATATTTTGGTTGATTTGGTATATGCTTATTTGGATCCTAAAATCAGGTTGCAATAAATTAATTAAAAATTGATAATTAAAAATTAAAATCTTGATTGGAATTTTAGATACGAATTTTAACTAATCACTTTATTTATGCGGTTCTGATTTATGGATTAAAAGAAGCCTAAAGATTTTATTCTAGCCCAGATTGTAGTGGAAATCCTTTTTGTTCTGGGGTTCAGAACAAAAAGATTGTAACGGAAAGCTGGATTATGGAATGAAAAATGCCAAAAGATTCGCTCCCGAAGCTTCGATGCAAATTTTAAGAAGTTATTATAAAAACTAAATGTTATATTTGTTGAATACTTAATTTTAAAACAATGAGAAAAATATTTTTATCGTTATTGGTTGTCTTTTCAACCTTTTCGTGCATACAGGCTCAAAAAACGAGCTTTGATCAGGTGGCTTTGGATGATGTAATGTGGACTACACAGCAAAAAGACATTACGTTTGGTGAGATTTTGGAAAAATACAAGGGCAGAACTGTTGTGATTGATGTTTGGGCTTCATGGTGCTCGGATTGCATCAAAGGATTGCCAAAGGTGGAGGCTTTGCAAAAAGCTCATCCTGAAGTAGTTTATTTGTTTCTATCGATGGACAAAACGTTTGAAAACTGGATTGTAGGGGTTGAAAAACACCGAATTTCAGGTGAACACTATATGGCAAAAGACGGAATGAAAGGGGTTTTCGGACAATCGGTTGATTTGGACTGGATTCCAAGATACATGATTGTGGATCCGAATGGAAAAATAGTATTGTATAAAGCTGTTGAGGCGGATGATGCAAAAATTGCCGAAGCTTTGAAGAAATTAAAACAAAAAAACAAAAGATAATGAGACAAAAGATTGTTGCAGGAAACTGGAAAATGCACAAGAATGCTGAAGAAACAGAGGATTTATTGAATGATTTGATTGACAAATTGCCATCGGATGCTCCTGTTCATATTATAGTAGCTCCAACGTTTGTGAATCTGGCTTCGGCTGTGGAGCATTTGGAATTTACGAATATCAATGTTGCCGCACAGAATATGCACCAGGCAGAAGGTGGTGCTTTTACGGGCGAAATTTCGGCAGATATGTTGAAAAGTGTTGGTGTAAATACTGTAATCCTTGGACATTCTGAGCGTCGTGCCTATTTTCATGAAAACAATTCCTTGCTTAAATCTAAAGTTGATACGGCTTTGAAGCATGAACTTGTTGTGATTTTTTGTTTTGGTGAAGAGTTGAAAGACAGACAATCTGGAAATCATTTCAATCTTGTTGAAAACCAGCTGAAAGACAGTTTATTCCACTTGCAGGAAAAGGATTGGGCCAACATTATTTTGGCTTATGAGCCAGTTTGGGCAATTGGAACCGGAGAAACGGCAAGTCCGGAACAAGCCCAGGAAATGCACGGATTTATTAGAAACACAATTGATTCTAAATTTGGAAGAAATGTTTCTGAAAATGTAGCCATTCTTTATGGTGGAAGTGTGAAACCTGATAACGCAAGAGAAATTTTTTCGAAACCAGATGTTGATGGCGGATTGATTGGTGGGGCTGCTTTGAAAGCGGAAGATTTTGCTGCAATTGTAAGTGCTGCAATTTAAAAAATGAGCAATAAAATATACTTTTAAAATCCCTTTTTCGAAGGGATTTTTTTATGCCTGAATGCTAATGTTTCCCTAAAAAGGTTTTATCGGAAATGTGATTTTCGTAATTTTAGGACTAACACAAATACTAAATATTATGAGCACAAACGAAAAAAAACCAGATGGACGGGATGTTCAAGCTGAAGGAAACGAGAAAGAAGTCATTACCAGAGAGGATTTGACAGGAATCAACAAAACTGTTACTGGCGAAGATCGAACCGAGGAAAACAGAACTGAAAGACGTTTTCAAGAGCAACATGGAAACCGAAAGTACAAGATGCATAAGAATGAACCTGCATCTAAAAATCAACCTCGAACGAATACAGGTCCTGGAACTGTTTAATCATTTTGATTATGAAAAAAGAGCAATTTTTGAAGTTGCTCTTTTTTTATTTTCTTATATATCCCTAATTAAATTGAAGCCGCCACTTTTAGCAATAACTTTTTTGTGGCCAAGATACCTTCTATTTCGCCAAGATTATTTCCTTCATACTCAACTCCTATAAAACCGTCAAATTTGGCATCTTTCACAATTTTCAGCATCTTGTAGTAATCAATTGTAGTTTCATTTCCGTTGTCATCAAAATCATAGGATTTGGCACTCACTCCTTTTGCAAAGGGCATCATTTCAGCAATACCCAGATATTTATCATATTCTTCAATACAAGGCGAGCCCCAACGTTCTCCATTTTCCCTCTTGATACAGAAATTTCCAAAATCGGGTAACGTGCCACAATAAGGATTATTAACGGCCTTCACCACTTCCATTAGCTTTCCAGCATCCGATGAAAGTCCGCCGTGGTTTTCTATTGCAACATTGATTTTGCTTTTTGCGGCATATTCGCTAAGTTTTGATAATGAATCCATTGAGGTTTCCTTCCAAACTTTAAAATCCTTTTCAGATTCGGTGCCGAAAAGGTTTACACGAATCGTCGGACAATTTAATTCGACGGCAGCATCTATCCATTTGGTATGATTGTGAACTGCCAAATCTCGGTCCTTTTGTTCCATCGAAGCCAAATCTCCTTCGTTATCGACCATTATGATGACATTTTCGATTCCGTTGTCATTGCTTCTTAATTTAAGCTCCTTCACAAGTTTTTTCACACTTGCCAGTTCATTTTTTTTATCTATTTCATAAAGTTGGGCCACGTATTCAATTCCTTGAAAACCAAGTCCCTTTGCTGTTTTTGCAAAATCTAAAGGCGAGAGCGTCTTGGTTTCGTTTATGGCTTTATGCAACGACCATTGTGCAAGCGACAATTTGAAAAAAGGTTTGAAATCAGAGGAATTCATAAAATCTTGTTCTGTAAGGTATTCTGCCATTGGATGTAATAAAGATAGTGCAAGACCAAATTGTCCTGTATTTTTGATAAAGTGACGTCTGTTCATATCGTTTGGTTGAGGGAAATAAAGCCCCTAAATTATAATTTTAATCTTTAACATATGACTCTTTTTTGATTTAAAATATAAAGCAAAAAGGCTTTCTGCAATAATTTACAAAAAGCCTTTTAGTTACTTCACCTCAGTCCCATCCTTTATTTCTTCGGAAGCAATCTTTACCAACCTTTCATTCGGTTGAATGTCCCCAAAGACTTCTACCCTATTCTCAAATTCCCGTCCTTTTTGAACTTTCGTTCGAAGGGTTTTATGGTCTTTTATTTTCAAAACAAAAATACCTTCGCTTGAGGAAACTACAGCTGATTTTGGTACAACGAAAGTGCTGTCTTTTGCGTTCAATGGCAAAATGACTTCGGCTACCATTCCGGGTAATAATTTTTTATTTGTATTGATGACATCCATTTCTATTCTTTCGGAACGAAGTCGGCTGTCCAAAGCTCCCGATTTTCTAGCAATCTTTGCTTTGAAATTTTGTCCCATCACAGATTTTACAGTAAAACTCAATTCATCTCCATTGCTTAAATAACCAGTGTAGGCTTCAGGAACAAATACTGAAAGTCGTAGTTTATCTTGCTGTTGAATCGTCACCAAAGGCAAATCCGAACCTTTTCCGGCAGGACCAACATAAGCTCCAAGATTTACATTTCGAGCGGCAACTACACCATCAAACGGAGCACGGATTTGAAGATAGCTGATGATATTCTGTACTTCCCGATACGACGCTTTTGCAGCCTGAAGCTGTGCATAATCAGAATTCTTTCGTCCTTCGGCAAGTTCCAAGTCGTTTTTAGAAATGGTTCCTTCGACCTTGCTGGTTTCCAAGAATCTTTTATAGGTGTTGTTACTGGTCATGTAAACCGCTTCCTGCGAATGCAATCGTGATTCGGCTGCAGCCAATTGTGAACTGGTTTCTGGAGCTTCCAAAATCATCAAGAGTTGCCCTTTCTTGACTTCCGAACCGATATCCACTTTTAGCTCCTTTACAAAACTGCTGACTTTTGCATAAATATCTACTTGCTGGAACCCAACCAATTCGGCAGGCATTCTCAATTCAGTTGACAATTTTTCTTTTTGGGCAACGAATGTTTCGATTACTGGAGCTTCTTCAACTGCCGCTGTTTCTTCTTTCTTTTCGGCACAACTAGCCAAAAATAACATGGCTAGAACGGCTACTTTTATACTATTATTTTTCATTTTTATGAGATAATGATGAGATGTAATGTTTGCTTTCTTCGTCTTCCGGATCCAATGAAACCGACTGGGTAGAAGTTTTTCCTAATACCCAAGCGAAAATCATCGGCAGGATAATCAATACTGTAAAAGTGGAGAATAACAATCCTCCGATTACGGCTCTTCCTAAAGGCGAAACTTGATCGCCACCTTCGCCGTGACCGATGGCCATTGGCAGCATTCCAGCAATCATCGCGATACTGGTCATGATGATTGGACGTAATCGCAACGATGCCGCTTCACGAGCCGATTGCATCGCATTTCCATTGACTTTTCGTAATTGTTCGGCATTGGTGACCAACAAAACAGCATTGGCAATGGACACTCCGACTGACATGATGATTCCCATATAGGATTGCAGATTCAAGGTTGAACCCGTGAGTAACAACAACAATAAAGCTCCTAAAACTACTGCCGGAACGGTCGTTAAAATAACCAGAGAAATTTTGAACGATTGGAAATTGGCCGAAAGCATCAGGAAAATAACCACAACAGCAACCAGTAATCCTGTTTGAAGGCTTCCCATGGTTTCCTCCAAAACCTTCGACAATCCGATAGGTTCTACGAATAATCCTCTTGGCAATTCTCCTAAATCTGAAATCGTATTTTTAACCGCTTTTGCAGCTGTTCCCAAATCGGTATGGTCGATGTTTGCCGTCACCGAAATATAGGGCATTGCACCAACATTGTCGTTTTCGCCATAAGTGTAAGATGATGTAATCGTAGCCACATCACTCAAAACCGGACGAGAAGTATTCTTCAGCAAAGGAATTTCACCAAGGTCATTATGGGAATTCATCTTGTCCAACGGCACTTGCACCTGAACATTATACGAAAGTCCAGCCTTTTCATCAATCCAAGTATTTTTTTCGGTATATCTTGAAGAAGAAGTTGACGCAATCAATGAACGTGAAATATCATTCATATCAACCCCCAATTGTGCAGCACGAGTCCTATCTATATTGATTTCCAAGGAAGGATATTTTATAGGTTGACCGATTTGAACATCCCTAAAATAATCAATCTTATTCAGTTTGGCGATGATTTTATTGGCGTATTCTTCGTTCAGTTTTTTATTTTTTCCTGCAATCCTGATTTCGATTGGCGTTGGCGAACCTTGGCTTAACACTTTATCCGTCAGCTCAATTGGTTCGAAGGAAACTTTCACATCAGGTAGAATCTTTGCCAATCTTTTTCGGAAATCATCTTTGAAGACTTCCATATCGGCATGGTAATCCTTTAATCCGATTTGGAAAACCGCTTCGTGAGGACCAGCTGTGAAAAGATAAATTGGTGAAACCGAAAACAAACTTGGATGCTGGCCGACATAAACCGACGAAATATCGATATGCTCCTTTCCTACCATCTTTTCTAATTCCTTCAAAGCCAATAAAGCCTTGTCTTCCGTTCTTTCAATCCGGGTTCCATCAGGAGCTCGAAGTCGCATTTGGAATTGGCTTGAATTGACTTTCGGGAAAACATCCTGACCGATTGCATTCAACAATAGGATTGCCAAAGCCGTAATTCCAAACAAATAAATCAAGGTGACTGGTTTTCTGAATACAAAAAGCCTGTCGATAAGTTTCATAAAACGGATACGGAATTTCTCGAACTTGCCGATTTTTCCATCGTTATCTAAATCTTCTCGAATCAAGACTTTTCTTTGATTATACATATCTTCTTCTGATTCTGGCGTTAATCCCGAAGCATTAAATTCGGCTTCATCATCTGAAATTGTATGTTCGTGGTGGATTTTTGCGTGGTCTTTCATCAGCCAGTTTGCCATAATCGGAACAAAAGTCTGCGAAAGCAAAAACGAAATGATCATCGAGAAACCAATCGCCAAAGCAAGAGGTAAAAATAAAGCTCCGGGAATTCCTGTCATCGTGAAAGCTGGGGCAAAAACGGCGAGAATACAAAGTAAGATCAACAGTTTTGGCAAGGCAATTTCCTTACAGGCATCCCAAATGGCGAGTGCTTTTGGTTTTCCCATGTCCAAATGCTGGTGGATATTTTCAATGGTAACGGTACTTTCATCTACCAAAATTCCGATTGCCAAAGCAAGTCCACTTAACGACATCAAGTTGATGGTTTGTCCGAATAATTTCAGGAACAAAACTCCTGAAATAATTGATATTGGAATCGTGAGGATTACAATCAGAGCCGCCTTCCTATCTCCTAAAAATAGCAATACCATCAATCCTGTTAAAACCGCTCCAATGACACCTTCGGTAATCAAACTTTTTACGGAATTGATTACATAAACCGATTGATCGAACTCATACGAAAGCTGTACATCTTCGGGTAACGTACTTTGGATTTTAGGCAATTGCGATTTTAAATTCTGCACCACTTCCCAAGTTGAAGCATCTCCTGCTTTTGCAATACTCACATAAACCGACCGTTTTCCGTTGATCAAGGCATAACCGGCTGTAATATCGGCACCATCTTTTACGGTTGCCACATCTCCCAAATATAAATTTTGGACACCGCCTTTGAACAATGGGATTTTCTCAAAATCTTTTATTTCCTTGATGGTGTTGTTGGTTGGTGTGATGTAATTTTTATCGCCAATTCTGACATTTCCAGAAGGAGCCGTTTGGTTGTTAAGCCGCAATGCTTCTACGATTTGATCGGGTGTCAGATTATGCGAACGAAGTGCATCTGGATCAACATTAATTTCAATTGTTCTTGGGCTTCCGCCGAAAGGTGGTGGTGCCAACAAACCTGGAATTGAAGTAAAGGAAGCTCGGACATAGACGTTAGCCAAATCCTGTAACTCGTTATTTGTCTTGGTCTTACTACTCAAAACCAACTGACCAACCGGAAGCGATGAAGCATCAAAACGGATGACAAACGGAGGTTGTGAACCAGGAGGAAATGCCGCTTGAATCCTGTTGGAAAGAGCACTCAATTCGGCTGCAGCCTGGGCCATATTCGTATCTTCGTAATAGGTCACTTTCATCAAAGTCAACCCTTGGATGTTCTTGGTTTCAATGGATTTTACACCATTGGCAAAAAGCATCACATTGACATAGTTTTTGGCAAAATACGACTCCATCTGGTTAGGCGTGTAACCTCCAAAAGGATGAGCCAAGTATAACACCGGAAGGTTCATTTTGGGCAAGATATCCACCTTGATGGTTCTCACGGCTCCAATTCCGAAGAAGAAAAGTCCGGCCACGAGAACGAGAATCGAGATGGGCTTGCGAAGTGCGAAACGTATTAAATTCATTAGGCTTTACAATTAAAATTCATTAATAAATAGATCGAAATCGCCCGTTGCAGCGGCTTTCATCAAAAGCGATTGCCAAACATTAGTGTAAATAATATCACGGTCAATTTCGGCACGGTTCAAGGTGTAGAACGCTTGGGTAACATCAATTAAATTCGTCAAACCGTTTTTGTACAAGGTTGTTTTTTGCAGGTAGGCTTGCTTTGCAGCGTCAACTTGTTTGGGTGCTTCCGCAAAATTGTCCATGGCGAATTTAATTTTCGCATCGGCGGCATCCGACTGGGTTTTCAACTGTTGGTCGATCACTTTATATTCTTCTTCCAAACCTTCGGAAACTAGCTTTTGGGCACTTACTTTTTTGCTGGTTCTGGCTATGGAAGTCAGGTTCCAGGTAACGCCAACCCCTAACAAATAATTTTGACGGCTCGGACTTATTCCGTCCAGATAATTTTGGGTAAATGAACTTTGATCAACGGCATAATCTGAATTAAATCCTGAAGCACGTGTTTGGTATATGCCGAAAAAACTGAAACTAGGATAATTTTCTTTCCTGAATGCTTTTACTTGTTGTTTGCTGAAATCGACACGGCTTTTATAGAATTGAAGTACCGGATTCAGGCTATCATTTGCCTGTTCCAATCCAAAAATTGCATTTGGAACTTGCTTTACGAAAGTGGTATCCAAGGCAAAATCTTTAACCTCAACTCCCATCAAGGCAACGAGCTTGTTGTTTTGTTCCTTGACTTGGTCTTTTATCTGGTTCAGGGAAATTTTTGCCCGGGAAACTTCGGCGGAAGCCAATGTAGAATCTACTCCAGCCAATAAACCATTCTTGACTCTCACTGCAGCCAATCTTTGAAAAACTTCGGCTCTTTCTAGATTTTTCTGTTGAGAAATGGCTAATCTCTGACTTGCAAGAAGATTCAGATAAGCGCCAGCGATTTTGATTTTCTGTTGGAATTTCTCCTGTTGCAGGTCTTTTTCAAAACGAGCGGCATCGGCTTTGGAAACATTGATTCGCTCCTTGATTCTTCCGAATGTGAAGAATTCCCAATTGACATTTACCAAATACAAGGCTCCAAAAGCGGTATTCCAATTTTGATCAGGAAGTGGCAATCCGGAAGAAGCGACACCAAGACCTCCAAAACCATAAAGTGGTCCGTTTTGTCCGTTTACGGTTCCGTAATCTTGCTGGGCCGAAAGGTTCAGGTTGGGCAAATAATCGCGTTTGGCTTGCTTCACGGTTTCTTGCGAAGCTTCGGCATACTTGGTTTTTGCCTTGATGGTTCCGTAGTTTGAAATTCCAGTTTCTACGGCTTCTTTCAGCGAAAGCGTTTGTGAGAAACCGTTCAGGAACAGCATCAGATTCATAAAAATAAAAAACTTTTTTAAGGTCATACGGATAAATTCTTGGGATATTAAAGTGCGAATTTAGAGTGCCTATTTTTTATATAGGGATTATAAATGATGAACCAAAATGGTAAAATGACGAATTGAATTGGTCATTAATGCCCGATGAAATACAATTATAAATGCTTACTTTGTAGTCCTTTAAATGTTGAAAATGAAATTTAAATATGTTTTGGAAAACAAATGGTTGCAGGAAATTTTCATCCTTGTTTTCTCTTTTGTGCTTTTTACGTTGAATGACTGGATCCTGATTTTGAGCTTGAAAGGCTTCTTTTTTGGTTTGGTTTATTTTTTTATTTTATATGCTCATGCCCAAGTCAATCGGTTTTTCATCCTGCCTTTTTTACTGAAGGAACACCGACCGGTTTTATATCTGATCCTGACAGTTTTGGCCTTGCTTGTTTTTTCTGTAATCCTCTATGAAGTTTCTACCGAGATTCTTTATAAGAATTGTTTCCTGTATAAATCGGCCAACCAAAAAACCTATCATTTTCAGTTGGGGACTTTGGCGGGAACATTGGTTTGTATTTTAGGTTCGATTCAGATTTTGGAGCATTATCGGGAACAGAAACGAAAAACCAACAAGACGCTTTTGTTTAATGAAATCCAGCTGAATGCCTTGAAAGGACAATTGAATCCGCATTTTCTTTTTAACACCTTCAATACCTTGTATGGCATCAGCCTTCAATATCCCGAACGAACTCCGGATATGATCATGCAGGTTTCGCAACTGATGCGGTATCAGGTGGAAAACAGTTCAAAGGAATTGGTTTCGATTGAAGATGAGATTGCCTTTCTTTCGAGCTATATCCAGTTGGAAAAAGAACGTGTTGGTTACCGATGTGATATTCAATACTCGTATGATTTCGACGAAAGTCAAAATTATAAAATTGCACCAATGCTGCTGATTACTTTTATTGAAAATGCCTTTAAACACGGAGCTTGCACGATTGAAAATTGTCATGTGAACATCAAAATCGAAGTGAAGGAAAATCGTCTTTTTATGAATATTGTCAATTCTATTCCGAAAAAGAAAAAAGCAGTTGTTTCTACCAAAATTGGTTTGAAAAATACCAAGGAAAGATTGGGAATCATCTATGCTGAAAAGCACAAATTGGAGATTATCGAAACTGAAAAAAGTTTTAGTGTGAACCTTGAAATCGAACTGAACTGATGACTACTCCAAAAAAATGCATCATTGTGGATGACGAACCGGCTGCACATTATGTGTTGGTGAATTACATTCAGAAAAATCCCCAACTCGAATTGGTAAATCAATTTTATAATGGCATTGAAGCGATGACTTTTTTACGTGAAAACAAAGTTGATTTGATGTTTTTGGATATTGATATGCCTGAAATTACGGGATTGGAATTGTTGAAAATCATTCCGTCGGCTCCCAAAACTATCTTGACAACAGCCTATTCTGAATTTGCTTTGGAAAGCTATGATTATGGTGTGATTGATTATTTATTGAAACCCATTTATTTCCCGAGATTCTTGAAAGCCATTGATAGATTTTTTTCGTTGGATGCCACTCCTGAAGTAAAAACGGCTACGGAATCAATTGCAAAAATCAGTGTCAAGGTGGACGGTTTTTTTATGGATATTGAGTTGAAAAACTTACTTTATGCACAAAGTTTCGGAAACTATGTGAAGTTGTTCACCAAAAACCGAACCTATTTGGCTTCGACCACAACCAATGAAATTCAGAGTAATTTACCAGACAGTTTGTTTATGCGAATCCACAAATCCTATATCGTTGCCTTGGATAAAATTGAAGCAATTGAGAAGGATTTTGTTGTGATCAACAAAGTGAATTTGCCCATCGGGATCACCTACAGAAGGGAATTATTGGAGGTTTTAAAGAATAAATAAGCTTCGATACACGTTTTTTTCTATTTATTTCTCCACAAAACACTTCCAAAACCCACAACTTTTTTACCTTTAGACTTTCATATAAACTACCGATGAACATCTCTAAAAAAGGACAAATACTTCTCTTTCCTCCACCCGAATTAAAGGATTATCTCGTTGTAATTTCGGCACCGATTGAAATTCATAACGAAATAAAAAAAATAAACGACAAGCTTCATAAGATAATAGCAAGTAAGGAAAAGGGCAGGTTCAAAGCACATATCACGCTTTTTAATTCGGCTTGGGAACAAGACAATCATTTGTTAGAGCGGTTGAAAAAAGTAATTTCAGATGCAAATAGCTTCCCTGTTTTGATTAATGGTGTGGATATTTTTTCAAACGGAACAAAAAAGAAAACGGTCTATCTGAAAATTGAGAACCCAAAACCAATCCAGAAATTGTATGAAGCCTTTAGAACTGAATTGAAAATAAAAAAAGAGTTTACACCACATCTCACAATTGAGAAAAACCTTCCAATTGCCGACTTTGAAAAAATCCAAAACGACCTTAGTAGTTTCAACCATCAATGCGAATGGGTTTGCGACAGGATTACGGTTTTAAAATTCAATAAAAAAACCAACTCCTATAAGTTGGTTGAAGAAATTTTATTGAAAAATAGTGAAGCTTAATTAATTTTCAATTGCTTAAAATACACATTTAATCAATTACCAATTTGAATTCCTTCCGGTATTGAGAAGCACTTTTTCCTGTAAATTCCTTAAAGGTTTTGTTGAAATAACTGAAATTATTGAAACCGCTTTCATAGCAAATATCCGTGATGCTGATGGGTTTTTCCGCCAATAATTTCAAGGCATGCACCAACCTATATTCGTTGACAAACTTCGTAAAGGTCTTGTTAGTGGTCTTTTTGAAATACCTGCAAAACGATGGAACGGTCATGCTCACAATTTCGGCAACTTCCTCCAAAGTGAGCTGTTCCTGAAAATGATCCTTCACATAATTAAAGACAATATTAATGCGGTTATTGTCCTGAACCTGTGTCTCCATAAAAAAGCCTCCAGCATTCAATATCTTGAATTCAGTTGAAGTTTCCATATCGTTCAAAACATCCAAGATTGTCAATAACCTTTCAAAAGGCGATTGATTTTCCATAGCTTCAATCTTGGCTCCAATTCGCTTTTTCGCTTCGCCTTCAAAGGCAATTCCGGCTTTTGCTTCGTTAAAAAGTTTTCCGATATTTTTCATTTCAGGAAGATTGAAAAAATTGTTTCCCAGAAAATCGGCTTTCATCTGCAGGACCGTTTCATTCTTGTTTCCGGTTTCCTCGTTGGTCAAACCGCAATGGGGCAAATTACTTCCAATCAGAATCAAATCGCCATCGGTAAAATAGGAAATATGGCTTCCGATTTGGCGTTTTCCGCTTCCTCCGTTCACATAAACGAGTTCAATTTCGGGATGAAAATGCCACACATGCGATTTGTTGTTTGCATTTTCATCAAACCTTAAATAGGAGAACGAACTTCCAAAAGAAGGTTCCACCAATTCGTAAGTGGGTTTGTGGATTTTCATTTTTTGGGGTTTTAAAATGATTACAAAATTACCTCAATTGTGTTCGTTATTACCAATTTTAACCTAAAACGTTTTCGTTGGAGATAATATAGCACATAAATTTGAAAATTATATCCTGTTGAAGATTAAGATACTGCAGTAATTTAGCTTCATAGAAATAGTATAAATTTAAAAACTACAATTATGAAAACGATCTTAAAATTGACATTGGTATTGGCAGTAGTTTTGACTGCCGTTGGAGCACAAGCTGGAAACGGAGATTTTTATCTTCATGTAAAAAAAGAGCAAGGAAAAACCATCCGTTTTACATTGAATGAAGATACAAAAACTGAAATCTCAATTCTTGATCCTCAAGAAAGAATACTTTACTCTGAAACTTCTTCAAACAAAAATGGCATCAACAGAACCTATAATTTGGATGAGCTTCTTGCAGGAACTTATTTTCTGGAAGTAGAAACAGCTTCAAAAATTGCACGATATGAAATTACAGTTTCAGATAAGGATGCCGTACTTTCTAGCAAGGCCGTTTCTGAAACCTACAAACCGGTTTTGACTTCTAAAAAAGGTATGGTAACGTTGACGATTCCAAATACAAAAAACACTACGGTTGCAATCAAAGTTTTTGACCGCAACCACAACGAAGTGTATTCTGAAACCTTGAAAGACAAAGATTCTGTTAAGAAAAAATTTGACATCAGCAATTTCGCTGGAGAAGAATATACTTTTGTAATGGATTACGGAAACAAGTCTTTTAGCGAAAGCATAGTATCACGATAAAATAAATAGTTATTATTGGTTAGTACTTATTTATCAAGAAAACAGTCCTCTTTTGGGCTGTTTTTTTTTGTTTTATATTTTACATTCCTTCAAAAAAAAACCAAATTACTTAACACAAAAATCCGTAATGAATATCATTTCCTAATGAGGTCTTAACATTCGCATCATACCGCCTTTCTACTTTCGCATCATTAAAACAACACAAACATTAATGATGAAAAATTTACTTTTAGTAGTTACTTTTTTGGCAATCGGCTTTACTGGATTTGCTCAAAAAAACGGAGTTATCTCTGGAAAAATTACCGATTTAGACGGGAACTTCTCGCTTCCAGGTGCCACAATCAAGTTGAATGTTGGAAACAAATACACCGTTTCCGATCAGATTGGAGATTTCGAATTTCTGAACGTTCCTGCTGGAAACTACACGGTAGAGGTTCTTTATATCGGATATCAAACCCAAACACAGGAAATTTCGGTTGAAGAAGGGAAAACAGCCGTAATCAATTTCAAACTTTCTTCAGGTTCAGAAAATTTAAGTGAGGTTGTGGTTATTGGCGATAGAATGAAAGGTCAGACAAAAGCCTTGAATCAACAGAAAAACAATAGAAACATTACCAACGTGATTTCTTCGGATCAAGTGGGTCGTTTTCCAGATTCAAATATTGGAGATGCCTTGAAAAGGGTTCCGGGAATCACAATGCAGAACGATCAAGGTGAAGCAAGAAACATCATTGTTAGAGGTTTGGCTCCTACTTTGAACTCCGTTACCATCAATGGCGACAGGATTCCATCTGCCGAAGGCGATAACAGAAATGTGCAAATGGACCTTATTCCATCGGATATGATTTCTACAATTGAAGTGAACAAAACCCTGACTCCAGACATGGATGCGGATGCAATTGGAGGTTCGGTAAACTTGATTACAAGAGCCACTCCAAATGGTGAAAGGATTTCGGCTACATTATCCGGGGGTTATAATCCAATCCGTGAAAAAGCACTTTACACAGGTGGATTTGTTTATGGAAACCGCTTTTTGGATAACAAATTCGGAGTAGTTGTGAGTGGATCGTACAACAACAATGATTTTGGTTCGGATAACATCGAGGCAGCTTGGGTAAAGGACGATTTTGGAAATGTATATGTCGAAGAATCAGACATCAGAAAATATGATGTGCAAAGAATCCGTAGAAGTGCATCCTTGGCTTTCGATTATAAATTCAACAGCAACAACACCATTTTTGCAAGTGCTATCTACAACTGGAGAGACGACCGTGAAAACCGTTTCAAGACTTCTTATACCGATATCGAAGCTCAATATGATGCCAATGACCGAATTATTGGCTATGAAGGAACACTTGTAAAAGAAACAAAAGGTGGAGTTGACAATAATAAAAACAAAAATAGACGTCTTGAAGACCAAAGAGTTCAAAACTATTCGTTGAGAGGAGAACATCTTTTGACTCCGAAATTGGATTTGGATTGGTCGATGAATTATGCAACAGCAAGAGAATACCGTCCGGAAGAGCGTTATTTGGAATTTGAACAGGAAGGTTTGAGTATGTTAGAAGATTTATCCGATACAAAATATCCTTTTATCACTGCTATTGGAGAAGATCCTGCAGGTCTTGAACTATCGAATCTTTCTCAAAATACTGATGAAACCAAGGAGAGTGAATTTGGAGCAAAAATCAACATCCGTTTTCCATTCTCAATAATGCCTGATCAAAAAGGTAGAATTAGAACCGGTTTGAGAGTTAGATTGAAAGACAAGGAAAGAAACAATGTGTTTTATGCCTATGAGCCAATCGATGGATTTGAAACCTTGGCCGATGTTCCGACTAGCTTTTTTGGAAGTGAGAATTTTAATCCTGGCGTAAAATACGTTCCTGGAGTTTTTGCTTCAGCCAACTTTTTAGGAGGTTTGAATTTAAACAACGACGGACTTTTTGAAAGAGAAATTGATCCATCGGAATTCTTGGCAGAAAATTATAAGGCAAAAGAAAACATCTTTGCAGGTTATGTGAGATGGGATCAAGATTTATCTACAAAACTATCGATGATTGCCGGTTTCCGAATCGAAAACACTCAAATTGATTATACAGGAAACAGGGTTTTGGATGAAGAAGAATTAGAAGGTCAGATCACAACAACAAATTCTTATACAAACGTTCTTCCAAGCGTTTCCTTTAAATATGATGCTTCGGAAAGTTTGGTACTTCGTGCTGCTTTGACAACCGCTTTGGCCCGACCTGATTATTATGCTTTGGCTCCTTTTGTAAACAACATCGCTTCCGACTCTGAAATTTTTGCTGGAAATCCAAACCTTGATGCAACTTTGGCCTACAATGCTGATTTTATGGTAGAAAATTATTTCAAATCGGTAGGTTTGCTTTCTGGTGGTATTTTCTACAAAAGATTGAACGATTTTATTTATACTTACAGCGATCCAGCTTATACAACTGATGAATTTGCAAATGATTTTCCAAATCAAGCCAACCCAATTCCTGCAGGAGAAAACTGGACTTTCACACAATCGAGAAACGGTGACAAAGTTGACGTTTACGGATTTGAAGTTGCCTTGCAAAGACAATTGGATTTCCTTCCTGGGAAATTCTTGAAAAATTTTGGTATCTATGTTAATTATACCTTCACAGAATCAAAAGCATTCGGAATTTCGGATGAAGATGGAAATCCAAGAGCTGATGTGAGCTTGCCAAAAACCGCTCCACATACTTTCAATGGTTCGTTATTCTGGGAAAACAAACGTTTCTCTGCTAGAATTTCTACCAACTTCACCTCTGATTATTTGGATGAATTGGGTTCGGAAGCATTTGAAGATTCGTATTATGACAAGCAATTTTTTGTAGATGCAAACGCTTCCTACAAAATCACTAAAAACTTGCGTTTGTTTGTTGAAGGAAACAACTTGAGCAATCAGCCTTTGCGTTATTACCAAGGAATTTCTTCAAGAACTAAGCAATTGGAATTCTATCAGGCAAGGTATAATTTCGGTGTGAAATTCGATTTTTAATCCTTTTAACCTAAAATAAAAAATAACGCTTGACGGGATTCATTTCCTGTCGGCGTTTTTTGAGTAAAATATAAGTATGAAAAATATAATTTACATTTTATTATTTGTCTTCGGAAATACCTTTGCCCAAGACTATCTTTCAGAAGAAAAATCAGGCTACAAAGGCGGTTTTATTCCAGAATTGAAAATATTGGACGAAAGTCTTAATTTTATCGTGATGGGAGATTTTGGAAGAAATGGACAATATTTTCAAAAAGAAGTTGCCGAACAAATGGGAAAAGCATCAATGACAATCGGTTCTGATTTTACGATTTCTGTTGGTGATAATTTCTATCCAAACGGCGTTCAAAGCACAACGGATCATCAGTGGATTTCTTCTTTCGAAAACATCTACACCAACCACAGTTTGTATGAAAATTGGTATGTGGCTTTGGGAAACCACGATTACAAAGGAAATATCCAGGCTCAGATTGATTATTCAAAAATCAGCCGAAGATGGAAAATGCCAGCCAAATATTATTCGGAAACTTTCGAATTAAAAGATGGAAATAAGGTTTTGCTGGTTGTTATGGATACCAATCCGTTTATCGACAGCTATCATAAAAAAGGAACTTTTATGTATGAAAACATCATTGCCCAAGATACAATTGCACAGAAAAAATGGCTGATTGAAACCTTGAACACATCTGATAAATCCATCAAATGGAAAATAGTTGGGGGACATCATCCGTTATATTCTGGAGGAAAACGCAAGGATAATCCTGACACAAAAGGATTTGAGAAGAAATTTGCCGGAATATTCGACCAATATAAAGTAGATGCTTATTTGTGTGGCCACGAACACGATTTGCAAGTCATCAAACCTAAAGGAAGATACACAACCCAATTCCTTTCAGGTTCGGCTTGCGAAATCAGGCCAACAGGATACCGAGAAGGAACGTTGTTTTCGGCTTCTGAACCAGGTTTTATGACGTTTTCGATCAATGCTAAAAAACTGCAGGTGCAAGCCGTAAACGAAAAAGGGAAAATAATTTATACAACAGAAATCAATAAATAATGAGAAATTTTTTAATTGCAATAACAACAATCGGGGCTTTAAGTATTTCATGTAGCGACAAGCTGGCTCCTGTAAAACCAAACGCTCTAAAGCCAATCGCCATTACCGAACCGGCTCCTCACGATACAGACGACCCTGCAATTTGGATTCATCCAACTGATGCTTCAAAGAGTTTGATTATCGGGACCGATAAGGATACCGAAGGTGGTTTGTATGTTTATAATTTGGAAGGGAAAATCGTCAACAAGGTTTTGGGAATCAAACGTCCGAATAATGTTGACGTCGCTTATGGTTTGATTTTAAACGGTAAAAAAACTGATATAGCCGTTACAACCGAACGCGAAATGAACCGCATACGTATTTTCAGTTTGCCTGATATGAAACCAATTGACAATGGCGGAATTCCCGTTTTTGAAGGCGAAGTTGAACGTGACCCAATGGGAGTTTCGTTATACACACGACCAAGCGACAAGTCGATTTTTGCAATCGTTGGAAGAAAATCAGGACCGACTGATACTTATTTATGGCAATACAAATTGAGTGACGGCGGTTCTGGAAATGTAAAAGCCGAAATAATCAGAAAATTTGGAAAATACAGTGGAAAAAAAGAAATCGAAGCCATTGCCGTTGATAATGAACTTGGTTATATCTACTATTCTGATGAACAATCGGGAATGCGAAAATATGTAGCCGATCCGGATGCAAAAAACAACAACGAACTTGCTTTTTTCGGTCAGAAGGATTTTAAGGAAGATAATGAAGGAATTGCGATCTACAAAAAAACCGCAACAACGGGTTATATTTTAGTTTCAAACCAGCAAGACAATACATTTAATGTCTATCCAAGAGAAGGTGCAAACGGAAATCCGAATGAATATCCGCTTTTGGCTGTAATTCCAACTTCAACTGTTGAATGTGATGGTGCTGATGTTACCAATATCAACCTTGGTCCGAAATATCCAAACGGAATGTTTGTGGCCATGAGTAACGGAATGACGTTTCATTTTTATGATTGGAACCAGATTCAGGAATTGATTGACAAGAAGAAATAAGTATTAAGATTTTTTTAAATCATATTGTAGGAGATACTCGAATCAAAGAGTATCTCCTTTTTGTTTTTATGATTACTTTTATGCAAAAAAAAAAAGATATGTTCTCAAAATCCATAAAAATATTCCTGGCAAGTGCCGTATTTATATCTTGTGCAAATTCCTCTTCCGAAGTGATCGAGGAACTGTTTTCAATGCCAAAAAAAATCAAAGAATCTTCCGCCGTTGAAGTAACCGAAAAATCCGATTTGATTTGGACCTTGGAAGACAGTGGCAACGAACCTCAACTTTTTGCCTTGAATATAAAAGGCGAATTAGTAAATACGCTTGAAATTAAGAATGCACAAAACAACGATTGGGAAGATTTGACGTCCGATAAAGACGGAAATCTCTACATCGGTGATTTTGGAAACAACGATAACGATCGGAAAGATTTGACTATCTACAAAATAAATGCTTCCGATTTAACCAAAAAAGAAGCTTCATTTGCCGAAAAGATTTCCTTCTATTATCCTCAACAAACTTTGTTTCCTCCTAAAAAATCTGAACGTTTTTATGATGTGGAATCGTTTTTTCTTTTTGAAGATAATTTTTATTTGTTCACCAAAAACCGAAGTTCAAAATTTGACGGAACAACATTATTATACCAAGTTCCGAATAAATCCGGAAACCATCCTGCAAAATTAATTTCATCGTTTAAAACCTGCGACAATTTCAACCATTGTGCTGTTACAAGTGCCGATATAAGTCCCGACGGAAAAAAAATCGCGTTGTTAAGTGCCGATAAAGTTTGGATTTTCACTGATTTCACTTCCAATAATTTCCTTTCGGGAAAAGTAGAACAGATTGATTTGAAAAGCTTCACCCAAAAAGAAGGGATTTGTTTCGTTGGTAATGATAAGCTTTACATCACAGATGAAAAAGACCATTTAACGGGTGGAAAATTGTATCAATTGAAACTAAAAAGATAGACACGAATTACACTAATTTCCACCAATCAATTCTTGAAAATTAGTGCAATTCGTGTTTATTCTTCAAAAAAAATCTGTGGAAATCTGTGGAATCTGTGTTTAAAACCCAAATCCTATCCCAGCCGAAATCCTAACGCCATCTTCAGAATGGAAAAGGGCAATTTTTCCAGTAATCACATTAACGCCATTGAGCCAAAGTCCAGCTCCATAGGAATTGTGCCATTTAGTTGAAAAATCGTCCTGAAGCCAAACCCTTCCATAATCGAATCCTGCAAGGAAACCGTATTTTATAGGAACAATTCCGTTCTTGAATTTCCCCATTTCATATCGGATATCCGAAGTTTGAAAAAACGATTGCTTCCCTGAAAAACGCTGAAAACGGAAAGCCCTCAAATCGAAATCGCCTCCAATGGTTGCCATCTGATAAAACTCATAATCATTGCTAAAAAGCATTCTGGTCTTGGCCAAAGTTCCTATGACAAGCTTCCCTCCTTTTGTGATTTTATGACTGAAACCCAACGCCATTTCTGCGTGAGGAACCTGCCTGTTGGAGTCTTCAAGGTTGACACGGTATCCTCCTTCGACATAAAATTTCATCCCCAAGGTTGGATTGGACGGATTGTCATAGTTTTCATAACCGTATCGAACTTCTGCTCCAGCAAAATTCTGGGTAGTGAAAACAGCAGGATTAACCAATCCAGGACTGTCGATAAAACGTCCTTCAGTTCTTTCGACTTCAAAGGATTCAAAAGTGGCTTTCGCCGAAAAATAAGCTCCATAGTCGCCTTTCCAATTGATGGATGGCGAAGCTTTTATGGATTGGATTTTCACACGGTTGAAATTCATTCCCAAATCATCATCGTTATTAACGGTTTCATTTCCATATCCAAAAAAGGTCGAGCTAAAATTCGGACTTGTAACACTTGCATCCATTTCTATGGACCAATCATTGATAATATTCGGAAAAATCCCTTTGTATATAAGTTCATAACCGCTTGTTGCAAAGTAATAATTGGCTCGGATGTTATGCTTCTGGGAAAAAGGATTTCTCTTAAACGCATTTACTGTATAAGTTAGGGAAACCCCCAGTTTCACACCATCATCTGGATTGAAACCTGCATTCGGGAAACCAGCAATGATGTTGTATTTTGGTTTTTTATAATCATAACGATTGAGTTCGTAGCTATCGTGAAGATTTTTCCTGGTCTTTCCATCGAGGTCAAAAGTATTTTCCTTTGATTTAAAATCATAGACTTCTACCTTGTTGCCATTTTCTACAACATAGGAATCGTGATTCAATCCACCTAATAATCTTAAAGTAATATTGCCATTTTCTTTCCCATTTACCTCAAAAATATCATCATCATCCAAACCATAAAACCACAATTCCTTGGTTTCTTTTTTGTTGTAGATGCGGGAATATTGAAATTCTTCGCCGTCCTTTTTCATTCGAATGACTTTTACTTCGGTTTCACGGTTGGGAAGTCTTGTAATCACGAATTTATCTTTTTTATCGGTTCCAACAACCAAAGCGGTTTTCTGCAAAACCTTATAATAATCGCTTCCAAATTCAGGAAGTTTTTCCCTTCTTTGCTTCAAATAATTCTTGATTCTTTCAATGGTTTCATCCTGAACTTCTTTCGGCAGATTATCAAAAGCCTTTTCAATTTTGGCATCGGTAAGTTCCTTTTGGATAAATTCGGCTTGTTCTTTCCAAACGCTTTCATCCGAAGTTCTCAAGAAACGAAGATCTAACGGATAAGCTTCCATGTTCAACCATTTTACATTTCTAATATCGCCACGGAAACTCTGCATGTGTCGCAAAGCTGGCATTTTCATCAAAAGAGATAACAACGCTCCACCATATTTTGGAAAAGCTTGGTCACGGTCTCTCGGAATCGGACGGTAAATTACCTTGCCGTCAATCTTATATTCACCCCATCTCCATTGGTCATAATGACGGTCCCAGTCGCCAATGAGCATATCAAACAAACGGGCTCGAATATAGGCTTTTTCATCCACTGCATATTTTTCATCCTTGGTAAGATTCTTCAAAACATCATCGGTGCTGACTATTTTATCTGGTTTTCCAAAACTCGCCAATTTTTCAAAACCATCAGCCGGACGTTCTTCTATCATATACAATTCATCGCCAAAATCTTCATTAAAATCAAGCAACGCATTCTGCTTTGGAACAAAAAATAATTTTGGATTTGAATGATAAACACCAACCGCTTCTGCCAAATCTCCCACTACGAAAGGCGTGTAAGGATGTGAAGAGGTATAAAAATCTAGTAGAAAATCTTCGGCATAGGTGTCGCGAAACTCCTTTTCAACATATTGATCCTTGAAAGCGACGGATTGCAAAAAGCGTGTAGCACTTTTTTTCAAGGCCCTCATTACATATTCCCTTCCAGATTTGTCTTCCAATCTCAAGGATTTTGATTGATGACCACCTCCTGCTTTTATAGGTTTCAAACCGCCATAAAGCGTGTCGAGATTGACATTCCTAACCCTCACCGGTTTACTGAAATATTCGCGATAGTGCTTTCCGAAAAGAAACGTATGAAATTTGCTCTTGGAAGTCATGGTTGAATCATAAACCGATGAACGGATGTATTTTGAAAAGGAATTTTTATAGTTTTTCTTAGGAATTTCAATCTTATCGGCAATCAATTGATGACGGAAAAGCAGTTTCTCTTTCTTGTCCACCATTCCATAAAAAGAAACGTTGGCAACACCTTTATCGGTTACTTCCAAAATGGAATAACCATTTCCTCCATATGAAAAATCCTTCGGGTTGATGGCTCTTGCCGCTTCTACCTTTGAGCCTGAACCACTGATGATTTGCTTCACATTATCCTTCTCAACATACTGCAAATTATGGTCGTGACCGGAAACTACCACCACATTATCCTTGTCTTGAATCAAGGCCTTAATGCGTTTTACAAGTTTTGTGTATTCCTTATTTTGAATGTCTTGTGGACTTACACCGGTTGTTTTTCGGAGCAAATTGATTAAAGATCCAATAACAGGCAAAGGAACTTTTGACTCTAATGGAAATAATTGCTTTTCGAGCGAAAATTGTCCGCCATGAGTTCCGTTGCTCATCAATGGATGATGTATGGCGATGATGGTGGTTTTCTTCTGGTTTTTGTTTAAAACATCTTCCAATTCTGTAAAAAAATCTTCTCTAGTTTTGATGTTGCAATTGTCGTTGATGGTGGGATGATTGTCCCATTTTTCAAGATACCATTGCGAATCGATGACGATCAAAGCCAAATTATCGTTTATGGAAATGTCATCAATCGCACAACCATCTTTGGGCAGGAAGGATTTCTTTTGCTTCAGTTTTTCATTTACATAATCTTCCTGACGCTTCAATCCTTCTACTCCATTGTTGTACCAGTCGTGGTTCCCTGGAATAAAAATGGTTTTGCCTTTAAAGTTTTGGCTTAAAGCCAATTGATTATCGAGCTTTTCTTCGGCAGATTTTCTTTCGCTGTCGTTCTTTTTGGGCATTCCATACGGATAAATATTATCACCCAGAAAAAGAAGCGTGCTGTTTTCATTCGCCCGATTCAATCGTTTTTTTAAAGAGGCAAGTGTGTTTTTGGCATTTTCCTCATCAGCATTTCCCGCATCGCCAACTAAAAAGAACGTATGTTTTACAGTTGTTTGGGTTATTGAATCTTTTTCAAAAGCAGTTGTTGACTTTCCATATTGTGGTTTTTTAACAGCACACGAATACAATAGAAACACCACAGAGACGTTTAGAATAGCGACGCTAATATTATGACGAAATCTATTATTTAGAGAAAATAATTTCATATTTTGGCTGTATAAAATTTTGATTATGACTATTGTTCAAAAAGCCGAGAATTACATATTCCAGTTGTTCAAAGATAAATTATCTTCTGATTATATCTATCATAATTTTAATCATACTTTAAGGGTTGTAAATAGCGTTAAAACGTTGATTGAAGCCGAACAAATTAATGAGGCTGATGCCGAAATGCTCCTCATCTCAGCTTGGTTTCACGATGCCGGATACATCCACGGATATGAAAACCACGAAGACAACGGGATTAAAATTGTAACCGCTTTTTTAGAGGAAAATAATTATGAACCTGAAAAAATCGAGCAGATTTCCAAATTAATCAAGGCAACCCAGCTCGATCTTGAACCTGTTGAATATTTGGAGAAAATTCTGCGTGATGCCGATTGTTCTCATTTTGGGAGTCCAAATTACTTTGAAGTTTCAGATTTGCTTCGGGAGGAATTCAAGCATACCAAGAATTTGGATTTAACCGATTTGGAATGGGCCAATGAAAACCGAAAATTCTTCAACAATTTTCATCGGTTTTATACTGAATATGCCAAAAGAAACTGGCAACCTGTGAAAGACGAAAATATTTCGACACTTCAAAACGTAATTACTTCCCTTGAAAAAGGAAAAAAAGAAAAGAAAAAAGCCAAGGAATTGTTGAGCCAGAAAAAACTCGACAAGATGGACACTCCCGAACGTGGCATCGAAACAATGTTTCGGGTGACACTCAACAACCACACTCAATTGAGCCAGATTGCCGATAGCAAAGCGAATATCTTACTTTCGGTAAACGCCATTATCATCTCGATTGCATTGTCGACTTTGATTCCGAAATTAGACAGTCCGAGTAATGCACATTTGGTTTTTCCAACGTTTGTAATGCTTATGTTTAGTGTGATTTCCATCATTTTTGCAATACTTTCTACCCGTCCAAAAGTGACAAATGGTTCCTTTACCCGAAAGGACATTGAAGCAAAGAAAATCAATCTTTTGTTTTTTGGAAACTTCTATAAGATGCCACTCGGTGAATATACTTGGGCCATGAAGGAAATGATGAAAGACCGGGAATATCTCTACGAGTCGATGATTAAAGATTTATATTATCTGGGATTGGTTTTAAACCGAAAATATAAATTGCTTCGTATTACCTATACCGTTTTTATGATTGGAATTATTGTTTCCGTGGCTTGTTTTGTGATTGCTTTTAAGAGGATTTAAATTAATAAATCCTGTAGGGATGAAATTATTATAGCATTTTTTTGAAAGCGTTTGGTCGAAATCCCGTAGGGATGACATTATAATACTACCTCCTATGGAGTTTTGATGGTTACCGTGAACAAATTTCTACAATAATTTCATCCCGACGGGATTTTTTCTATGATGATTTATATTATAGTCTTTACTTAAAATCCTTCACCAATTCCTGATAGGTGTATTCTTCTGCCACAATTTCATTATACACAACTTCCACGCGAAGGGCTCTCAAACCGGTAACACCTTGCAAATCTTCTACTTCAAAATTTTCAATTTCGGCACCTAAAAGATTTTTGTGTTGCAAAAGCTGGATGTATTTTCTATACTCCATTTCCTCCTGATGCTGGGAATAGACAATCGTGATTTTTCCCCTTTGGGTAATTCGCTCTTGAGTTCCCTTGATGTTCGATTTGTCGATTCTTTTCTTCACGACTTCGTATCTGGCATTATAAGTTCCATCTACATCAAAACGCTTTTCATCCATACGGAAACGAATTGAAATCGGGGTACTGAAAACCAAAATCAACGATGTGACATCCAAATCATACGGCAGGGTTTTTCTTAAATGGAAATATTCATTTTCCATCTCACAAATAGCCTGCAATTGCCACAGCCTCAAATTACTTAAATACAAAGGATTATAAGGATTTTTAGGTGAAATTGAAGCTCCAATATACAGGTTATGCTCTACTCCATCGGTCTTGAAACGCTCATAATAATGTGGATAAAATTCCTGTGCTTTTTCCTGCTTTTTATCCAAGACTGAAGCCATCTTTTTATTTATTAGCGAAAGCGTATTGTCAAAATCTTTTCGGGCATGATACACCATTTGGATATGAGGATCCAAAACTTCAAAATAAGCCGTTATCTTTTCTTGTACTTGTCTGTTTGAGGAATTAAAATGTTGTAAAATTGGATGGATTTCATTCAAGATATAGGTCTGGACGATGGATTCAGTATCAGCTTTCAGGCTTTCCTTTAATTGGGTTTGGTATTTTTCCAATTCAAATATATTCTGATAAATAACGGGAAGCTGAAGGTTTTCGCTAATGAATTTAAATAGATCAATCAGCAAATCGATTTGCAAGGCCAAGTCTTTTTCGATGGCCAAATTTCGAGCCGTTGATGAACCTTTTATATCAATCTGACCATATAAGGGCGTGATATTCTTGAAAACAATTTCCTTGAAAGGCAAATCTCTGGTGTTCTTATTTCCAATGTGCGACATGGCTTCTTCACGGAATTTCCAATACACACTCGGATGAATTGCGGTATATTCCTTTTGGATGATGGCTTCGATTTCATTTTCGGTTTCAAAATAAAAACGGTCCATCGTATCGATGATATACGGCATTACAATATCCATTTTATGGGCATTGATGCTGTTGAGTGTGCCTTTTTGAGACGAAACCAATTCGATAATTCCGAGTAATTTATCGCCTTTAACCATTGGTGCAAAAATCGCACTCTTGATGCCCATTTTAACAAATTGAAGAGCCAGTTTATTTTCGGGATTTTCATTGGCAAATTTCTCTACATCCGAAATACTCAAATAATTGTTCTTCTTGATCAATCCATCAAACGATTTGTCGCAGATGAGTTCTTTGCAATCATTTTCTAATGCTTCGCTCAAAATAAAACTTTGCACATTCTTATCAAAAGGAGCGGTTACAAATTTATTCTCTTCGTAATTGATGGCAGTATAACCAATTTTTAAATCGGGAATCCTGTAAATCGACCTGAAAATGGCCTCGAAGTTTTCTTCTACCGAAAAATCGTCTTCCCGCTTACTGATTAGGCTGGTCTTTAAGTTTGAAACTGCACTTTCGGTTGTAGCATCATACATTGACATGATTCCGAAACCTTTTAGAATCCAGCTATCGGTTGGGAATTTCTCTTTCCACATTTCAAAATTGTCATAATTATCAATCAGGATATCAATATCTTCCTGCGTGATGGGAATGGCTTTTTCGGTTGGAAGAATCTCCATAAAATCAGCATTGTATAAAATCCTGTAATGCTTGATTATCCCTTCGGCATCGGGAATATCATAAAAAAAAGGCTTGCTGAAATCTATCTTCAATCCATAATATTGCACCAAGATCAAACAGCAACTCATGACATAAAACTCGTGGTCGTCAAAATCACGAATCGTCATATCAAAATCGGGTCCGGCATTGTTGAGGATATTCTGGAAACGTTCAGAATAATTGAATACAATATTATGAAACGGAATCGCAACGGCTTTAATTTCGTTCTTGGTCAAGGCCGTCGGGAACAAGTCTGAAAGCAGGTAACGAATGAGTTGTTTGTGTTCCTGAATAGCAGTAATATCTGTAATTCCGTCTCTTAGTTCTGGGAATTTATTCACTTCATTTAAAAGTCCTTTGGCATAATTGGACCTGTAATCTACATCCGACAGGGCAATTTCTTCTAAACTTTCAATTAGCTTATGAAAAGAAATCTGTACCCGAAACGGATTATCCAGTCGTTGTTCGTAAATCATTTCTGTGGTAATTTTGTAGACTACAAAGATACTAATAAGTTACTTCCAATTAAGTTGTCCTAGTTCAATAAATTCTATAAATTTATCGTTTAAATCCCAAAAGCATGTACACACAAATCAACAACAGCATCAGCAGGTATGTTTCTTTTACAAAAGAAGAACTCGATATTTTCAATTCTTTATTGGAACATAAAAAAGTGCCGAAGAAGACCATTATGCTCCACGAAGGCGAAATGTGCAATTTCGAAGCTTTCGTGATCAAGGGTTGCATCCGAAAATATTTTATTGATGCCAATGGTTTTGAAGTCATCCTGCAATTCGGAATCGAAAACGCGTGGGTCAGTGACACTTCCTTTAGTATATATGAAGACAAACCGAGTCAGGTTTTTATAGAAACAATGGAAGATTGCGAGTTTTTTATGTTTTCGCCCGAAACCAAGGAAGCCCTTTTTGAAAAAGCTCCCCGATTTGAAAGGGCCTTCAGGATATTGATGCAACGGAACCTTTCGGTTACCCAACATCGACTTTTCAATACCATTTCCAAAACCGCAATGGAAAAATATGTAGAGTTTTTAGAACTTTATCCAACCATTCCGCAACGTGTTGCTCAACATTATATCGCTTCTTATCTAGGAATCTCTGCTGAGTTTTTGAGTAAGGTTCGGGCGAAGATGGCTAAAGGGATAGAAGGTATTAAGATTTGAGTATTAAGTATTAAGGCCTTAGGAAAAGAGTTACAGAAAATCTTTGATTCCTGTAAAGTGTCTTAATACTTAATACTCAAATCTTAATACTAAATAATACCAATAAAATTTCTTGTCCTAGTTCAATGCCCACCTCTTTTTTCTGACGCAACTTTGTACCATAATAATAAAGCAACATTATGGACAGAAAAGAATTTATAAAAAAAGGATTATTTGGTACAGGAATGTTCGTTACAACTGCTGCAGTTGGATCAATTCTAAAAAACGAAATAGACGAAATAAAAGAGTTGGAACCAGTTGGTTTCAATCATATTCCCAATACCGATTCGAAGGTTTTAGAGAACACTGTTTTGCATAAAGCCAACACTAGAGGTCACGCCAATCACGGCTGGTTGGATTCACACCACACTTTTAGCTTTGCTAATTATCACAATCCAGAGAGAATGCACTTTGGCGTTCTTCGAGTTTTAAACGACGACCGTGTTGATGCCGGAATGGGTTTCGGACGCCACCCTCACGACAATATGGAAATCATTTCGATTCCGCTTGAAGGCGATTTGAAACACCAAGACAGTATGGGGAATACCGCTGTTATCAAGAAAGGTGACATCCAGGTCATGAGTGCCGGAACTGGAATTTTCCACAGTGAATATAACAACAGCTCTGAAAATTTGACGAAGTTCTTGCAGATTTGGGTGTATCCGAACAAGAAAAATGTAACTCCTCGATATGATCAAATCACGTTGAACGAAGCTGACCGTCACAACAAATTACAGCAGATTATCTCTCCAAATCAAGACGATGAAGGTGTTTGGATACATCAAGATGCTTGGTTTCATCTGGGCAAATTTGATAACAATTTCCATACATCCTATAACTTAAAAAAATCAGGAAATGGTATCTATGCATTTATCCTGAAAGGTGATTTTACAATAGGAAATATTACCTTGAACGAACGCGACGGACTTGGAATTTGGGACACTTCGTCAATTGAGATCAAAGCAAATTCAGAAGATGCACAGCTACTTTTGATGGAAGTGCCGATGATGATGTAATTCAATTGCAATGGCAAAAATCAATGACAATTTCAATAAATAAATAAGACTAAAAAATAGTAATAAACAATAGTAATAATAAATAAAAATAAGTAATTATGTCAACAACAAAATGGTCAATCGACCCAACACACTCAGAAATTGGTTTTAAAGTAAAACACATGATGTTTACAAATGTTTCAGGAAGTTTTCAAAAATTTGATGCTTCGATTGAAACAGAAGATGACAACTTCGAAAACGCAAAAATTGAATTTTCAGGAGATGTAGATTCTATCACAACAGGAAATGCAGATCGTGATACACATTTATTAAGCCCAGATTTCTTTGATGCTGAAAAATTTCCAAAATTGACCTTCAGTGCCACTTCTTTCAATAAACAAAACGAAGGAGAATATGAATTGAAAGGAGAGTTGACGCTTCACGGTGTTACAAAACCTGTAAAGTTGGAGGTAGAATTCGGAGGTTTGGCAAAAGACCCTTGGGGAAATGTAAAAACTGGAATGTCCATTACAGGAAAAATCAACCGTAAAGATTGGGATTTAAACTGGAATTCTGCATTAGAGGCAGGTGGTGTTTTGGTTGGTGAAGAAGTAAAATTGCATATTGAATTGCAGTTTGTAAAGCAATAAATTTAAACTAATAAGCCTGATGATTCTGTTCGTCAGGCTTTATTAAAAATTTTTAAAATGATAAAAATCCTCTACATCGGCAAACACAAGGAAATCCTCGACACAGTCGTGAGATTGCTCAATGCAAACGACGAATGGTTCGGTATAGGTGCCGAAACCGATGAAGAAGCATTGGAATTGTTTTCAACCTATGACTTTGCTCTTGTATTGCTTGGTTGCGGAATCGAAGAAGAAAGCGAACATCTATTGATAACTGCTTTCCGAAAGCAAAAACCCGACATTGTCATTATTCAACATTATGGTGGTGGTAGTGGTTTATTGAAAAACGAAATCACCTCTGCATTACAAGACAAGAACTTTATTAAAAACGAAACTGCAAGCTAAAACTTGCAGTTTTTTTTTCTACTTTCTTGAACTTTTCTTGAATGTTTGTATTGTGAAGTTGTTGGAACGATTTCCAATGTTGTCGGAGGGTTTTCTAAAGTTGAACCACAAACTCCTTGGGAGTGTTCAATAAACTGTGTCATTAAGTTAAGCCGTATAGTTGTCATTCCGACGAAGGAGGAATCACATAAAGAAGCTCCACAAACTTGATTCAGATTATGGGATTTCTCCTTCGTCGAAATGACAAAACTGACGCAATTTGAACTTAACTTAATGACATTGAAATCGTGGCTTCAAACAAAATAGCATTTGAAATTTCAAGCATTATGGGTACGAGTGTGACACTCGCACTAGCCGTTGTGGATATTTTTGCTCGGACAAAACACATACAACAACATTATTTACCAATTGCTTTTAAGACTCTATCTTCTTGTATTAAAACATCTCGCATCAATAAGTTATGAGGAAATATTTTAAGTTTAGATTTTCTAAAACCAATCAAAATCTTTATCAAAGATGAAGCAGTGATTAAAGATAAATTCAACTCATATTCAAGACCACAATCCTTTATAAAATCATCTGAAAATTCTGGTGCAATCAATAAAGATTTGATTACACGGCAATTATTTCTTTTTGCAATGGTATCGTAAGCCTTTAACTGTCTTGAAACTGCACTGAACTTATTGTAATTACTTTCCTTCACTGTTTTACATTCAACAATTATTAAGTCATCGTTTCCGAGATTTATTAGAATGTCTATTTGCTCTTTTGATGTATTTAAGCTTTTTCGGAGTTTTTCATCAATATGAAAACCTAATTCTGTAAATATCTTTTTTGTCAATTCTTCAAATTTTACTCCTAAATCAACTTCTTTAATTGAGATTCCTCCCTCCTTTAACGCTAGTAGATTACGGAAACCAATATTTTCGTAATTTTCTAAAAACAAATTTTCCGAATCCTTATAAGCATCTAGAACGTTTGAAATAATATCTCCTCTTGATTTTATTTCTCTGATTTTACAAAATTCTAATAATTCATTATCTGGAATCAATTCTAGTATGTCTCTAGGTTTTATATTATAATCTAAAAGAAAATCTCCTCTTAATACATTTTCATCCTGTAGTTCAAACTTTGCCTTTAAAATTTGATTAAGCATTGGAATGTTCTCACCAATATGAATCAACATTTTTTCAAATCCATCGTGTGACATTCCAATTTTGTCATCTTTTTCTATGTCTTCAAAATACATCACAAGACTATCAAGTTTTTCTTCTAACAAACTTCCTTTAAGAATATTTATCGAAAAATTTTTCTCGCAAAAATCATTAAGAAACTTTTTCTTGTCTGTTAGATTTGTTCCTTCTTTATGAATATCTTCAATAAAAATTTGCTTTAAAGTTATACCCGCATTAATAATTTCATTGATTTTCTCATCATTGGAAAGTTTTCTATCAATATTATGTTTACGAGCAATCAAATTTATTTGTGGTTCTTTAAAAAACAACAATACTCTTCTAAAAAACTTATCTCCAACATCTTTTCCTCTGATTTTACGTAACAATCGAACCATTTCATCTGGAACATAAATAATATTATTTTTCTTGGAATAAAAAATTACTCCTATTGATTTTAAGTCATTAATGATAGTATCTACTTCTAATTTTTTCACAGGTAATATCAAATAATTTATTAATTTGATTTCTTCCTGAGATAATGACAATTCTTTAGATAAAGTCAATAAAATAGAATGCTCATCACTTGTTATTTTTTTATCCTGATTATTGGATTCATCATTAAAATAAGCTGTTTTTAAACACGAAAGATACACTCTATAATCTCTTTTCCTTTCTTCAGTAATTTCAGATTTTTCATTTTCAATTTCTTCTTCAAATTTTTTCAATTTGCTTTTTAAGCTTTTGAGTTCTTTATCATAAAGCCTGGAAAACCAATCCTGTTTTATAATGCAACAACCATCTCTTGAAATAATATCAATAAGAATATCTAATTGGGATGAAGTCTTAAGAAATTCACACTTTAGATATTCATTGAACTCATTTTCCAAAAGATGAAAAATACTGACTATGTTCTGGCTGTCAATACTTTTTAAATCCTTACTCGAACTTACAAGAATCTCTTCAATTGCTTTTGCATTAGTTGGCTTCTTACTAATTAACAAATCAATAATTTTTAAAAAGGAATTTTTTTCTAAAGAATTTGTATTATTAAGTATTTTTTCTAGTCTCATATTTTTGTTTTGTTTTTGATGTCATACATTGGTATAAATATAACATCTTTTATTCAACTTTATCATTCAATCTTCATGGTAAAAATTAGAATTAAAATCATATCAGATTACAAACCTACATTATCAAAACAATATATTTTTACGGTTTTCCGTAAAAGCAATAATATTTATACAATCCCAAAATTTCACAACCTTTCTTTCCTAAACTATAAACACACTCTCAAGCAAAATCATCATCTTTGTAGTAAAATTTAGTCAGAATAGAGCGTTTTTATTTGGCTAAAAGAAAATCCAAAAACAATACTGCATTTGAAAAAATACGTCAGAAAAGGGTTGCGAATTCTCGGATGGACATTAGGAATAATCATTATTTCACTCCTAATAATCCTTATTGCTATTCAAATTCCTGCCGTTCAGAATTTAATAAAAGACGAAGCGGTTAGTTATATTGAAGATAAAATCAAGACCAAAGTGGTGGTCGATAATTTATCAATTTCTTTCCCTAAAAAAATACTTCTGGAAGGTGTTTATCTCGAAGACCAAAACAAAGACACGCTTTTATATGGTAAAAAAATCGCTGTGAATATCAGCCTTTTCAAGTTAATCAGCAATGAGCTTGAAATCAATTCCATCGATTTGGAAGAAATTGTGGCCAATGTTTCGCGGAATGACCAATCTGAATTTAACTTTGACTATATCATCAAAGCATTCGATTCGGGCGAAACCAAAAAGGATTCTTCGGCTCCGATGCAGATTTCTATCGGAAAAATAAATTTGGACAAAATCCGACTGAAATATGACGATGCCATTACTAAAAATGACATTAGCCTGAATTTATTTCATTTTGATACAAAGATCAAAACCTTCGATTTGGAAAACCTCAATTTCGAAATTCCGAAAATTACTTTGGATGGTTTGGCAGTACAATTGAAGCAAGGAATTGTGGAACAACTGGCTCAAGAAACCGAAGAAGTTGTGGAAGAACAATCTAAAAATCCGACCCTTACTTTAAAACTAGGCGAGATTGATTTGTCCCGTATCAACTTGGGCTATGAAAACGAAGCCACTAAAATGGTAACCAAAAATACCCTGGAAAAACTGTTGGTGAAATTCAATTCAATCGACATCGAAAAGCAAAATATTGACATTCAAAGCCTCGCCATTAACAACATTAAGAGTTCAGTTGTTTTCGGTAAACTAAACAACAAGCCAAAAGAAACTATAAAAGATACCGTTCAGATTGCAAAGGAAGACAACAACTGGAAGCTGAAATTAAACAAAGCCGATTTAAAACAGATTGCCTTTTATTTTGACGATGCCAATTCGGCTCCACTAAAAAAAGGAATCGACTACAAACATCTTGACATTCAAGATTTGAATTTGGAAGCACAAAACCTCGCCTACTCTACTACTACAATCTCTGGAAACATCAATAATTTCAGGGTAAAAGACAAAAGTGGCGTGGATATTCAAAACCTACAAACCGATTTCTTTTATGGCGAAAAAGGAGCTTCGCTCAAAAATTTATACCTAAAAACTCCCCAAACCGAAATCAAGGATGAAATCATCATTGGTTATACATCACTCGATTCTATCAGTCAAAATATTGGCGATTTGGAAGTAAACGCTTCTATCGATGGAAGTAAAATTGGCTTCAAGGATGTGTTGCTTTTTGTTCCGACTTTGGCCGAAACAAATCCGTTCAAGAGCAATCCGAATGCGATTTTGTACATCAACAGTGAAGTTTCGGGTAAAGTGAGCGACATCAGCATTCCCAATTTGGAAATCTCCGGCATCGGAAGAACAAAAATCAATGCAAGCGGAAGAATCACTGGTTTGCCTGATGTGAAAACGGCTTACTTGGACATCAACCTTAAAAACTTTGAATCGTCTGCAAAAGACCTGAATGATTTTGTTCCGAATGGCACGATTCCGAAAAACATTCAACTTCCGGCATCTTTTAGAGCGAGAGGAACTTTCAAGGGAACATTCGATAATTTCAACACCGATATGAATTTGGCAACAAGTTCAGGAAATGCAAAAGTGAAAGCTAAATTTGACAGCCGAAGAAAAAATCAGGAGCGTTATGATGCAATCGCTTCACTTGATAATTTTGATGTGGGACGCTTGTTACGTAACGATTCGATAGGAAGAGTTAGCCTGAAAGCCAAAGTAAAAGGAACTGGTTTGAATCCTAAAACCGCTAATGCTGTAGTTGATGCTCAATTGATAAAGGCTGGTTTTAATGGCTATACTTATAAAAATTTAGACCTAAAAGGAAACATCAAAGGTGGAAATTTCAAGGCTGTCGCCGATATGAACGACCCCAATTTAACCTTTGGTTTGGATGCCGGAGGAGGGTTTAACGGAAAATATCCAGAGGCAAAAGTGAAGCTGAATGTAGATATTGCCGATTTGGAAAAACTGAACCTTCACGCAGGACCATTGAAATTAAAAGGAAATATCGATGCCGATATTCAAACCGCAGATGTTGATTATTTGAACGGAACATTGAACGCCTACAAAATCAATATTGCCAATGCCAAGGAACAATTTATTTTGGATACCATTAGTGTTGTCGCGACTTCAACGGCAGAAAAGAATTCGATTGTATTAAAATCGCAATTCGTAAATGCTGACATTAATGGAAAATACAAGCTTTCGCAGCTTGCAACGGCTTTGCAAAATTCGATTGCCAAATATTACGACACGAATCCATCTGCCAAAAAAACAACAACTGATGCCCAGCAAGTTGCCTTTACGATTGATGTAAAAAGCGACCCCATCTTGATGAAAATAGTTCCTACTTTAAAAAGTTTGGAACCTATCACTATTACGGGAAGGTACAATTCGGTAAACGACACGATTATCTTGAACGGTAGGATTCCGAAAGTGGTTTACGGAACGAATATCATCACAAATGCTATTATTGACGTGAAAACTGAAAACGATTCGTTGTTGTATAATTTAGTGGTTGATGACATTCAAAGTGGGAAATTACATTTGCCTTACACTCGGATTTCTGGTGGTGTAAACGATAACGTCGTGGCGTATGATTTGCTGTTGCGGGACATTGCCAACAAAGACCAATATGCGATTTCAGGAAAATTGGAAGCCACGAAAGACAACACCGAAATCAGTCTGAATCCTGATGGTTTATTATTGAATTATGAAGAATGGAACCTTCCTACTGATAACAAATTAGCTTTTGGAAAAGAAGGAATTCTTGCCGATAATTTTGAATTGAGCCACGAAGGAAGTTCCTTAAAAATACAATCGGAAAGCAACACTCCAAATGCTCCAATTGCAGTTGATTTTACCGATTTCAAAATCGAAACCCTGACGAATATCGTGCAAATGGACAGCTTGCAAGTGGCAGGAGTCTTGCAAGGAAACGTGCTTTTGAAAGACCTTAAAAACAATATGGTGTTTACCTCTGATTTGAATATTGAAAATTTCAGCTTTAGAAGAGATACTTTGGGGAACATCAACATAAAAGTTGACAATCAAACTGCCAATACGTTTAATGCAAAAGTGGCGATAACCGGTCAGGACAATGAAGTTAATTTGGATGGAATTTATCGACCTGACAATAGCACTTTCGATTTGAATTTGGATATTGCAAAATTGAATATGAAAAGTATTCAAGGCTTTACAATGGGAAATTTGGCGGAAAGCACAGGTTTCTTGGACGGACAATTCAAGATTACGGGAACTGCAAGTGCACCAAATGTAAACGGAGATTTGAGATTTAATGACGTTGGATTTAAAGTAACACAGCTGAATTCAAAATTCAAATCCATCAACGACAAAATCACGGTTGATGGAAACGGCTTGAACTTTAGAACCTTTACGATAACCGATGAAAATGATAATAAATTGGTCTTGAAAGGAAGCGTTTTAACCAAAACCTTCACTGATTTTGGCTTTAATCTGGACATTGAAGCTGATAATTTCAAAGCCGTAAATTCGGGTGCAAAAGACAACGATGTGTATTATGGTGAATTGTTTTTGGATACCCGACTAAAAGTTCGTGGCGACATCAGCAAGCCTGTTGTGGAAGGAAACATCAAGATCAATGAAGATACCAAATTCACCATCGTCTTGCCTCAATCCGACCCATCGATTGTGGACCGTGAAGGAATTATAGAATTTATTGATCAGGACAATCCGCCGATGATTACGAATGTTTCGGTGAATGATTCTTTAAGCAAAACGCAATTTAAAGGCATTGATGCTTCGGTAAATATTGAAATTGACAAGGAAGCCGAACTTTCGATTATCATCGATAAAGGAAATGGGGATTACTTGAAATTAAAAGGAGAAGCCCGTTTAAATGGAGGAATTGACCCTTCTGGAAAAACATCCTTGACAGGAAGATATGAGTTTACGGAAGGTTCTTATGAAATGACGTTCAGTGCCATCAAACGAAAATTTGACATCAAGAAAGGAAGCTATATTTTATGGACGGGCGAACCGACATCGGCCGATGTGAGTATTACTGCAGTTTATAAAGTGGATGCGGCACCTATTGATTTGTTGCAACAAACCATGCAGAATGTTGACGCAACTTACAGGCAACGTATAGAGTTTGAAACTGAATTGAAGATGAATGGTGAATTGTTAAAGCCAGACATTACTTTTGATATTGTTTTGCCAGAAGGCAACAATAATGTTTCTAGTGTTATTATCAATGCAACTCAAGATCGACTGACACAGTTGAGACAGGAACCGTCAGAATTAAACAAACAGGTTTTTGCGTTATTGCTGTTGAATCGATTTGTAGGTGAAAATCCTTTTGCAAGCGAAGCTGGTGGAGGTGGTGCAGAATCGATGGTTCGACAAAGTGCAAGTAAAATCCTGTCGCAACAAATGAACAATCTTGCTGGTGATTTAATTGCGGGAGTCGAGTTGAATTTCGATCTTGAATCAACCGATGATTATACGACAGGACAACGAGAAAACAGAACGGATTTGAATGTTGGCGTATCCAAAAGATTGCTCGACGACCGTTTGAAAGTAACCGTTGGAAGCAGTTTCGGATTGGAAGGTCCACAACAAGCAAACGAAGAAACCACGAATATTGCCGGAGATGTGGCTTTAGATTATCAGCTTACGAAAGATGGCCGATATATGGTTCGTGCCTATCGCAAAAACCAATATCAGGTTGCTTTGCAAGGTCAGGTGGTTGAAACCGGTGTGGCTTTTATCATCACGATGGATTACAACAAATTCCGTGAATTGTTCCATAGAAGCCAGGAAGAAAAAGATTTGAGAGCCAAAGAAAAACAAGAGAAGAAAGAAAAAAAGGAAAAAGAAGAAGCCTTAAAAAACAAATCAGATGAATAATAAGCACCTATTATACTATTTGTTCGGACTACTGCTTTTTGCAAGTTCTTGCAGCAACACCAAATATTTAAAGGAGGGTGAATTGCTGTATGTTGGCGGAAGCGTTAAAGTAGAAGGAAAAGAGATTCCAAAGAAAGAACGAAAGGCTTTGAAGAAAGAGCTGGAGGATTTATTACGACCAAAACCGAATTCGAGAATCTTGGGCCTTCGCCCGAAGTTGTACTTTTATAACATTGCCGGAACACCCAAAAAAGACAAAGGTTTCAAGCATTGGCTGAAATATAAAGTGGGTGAAGCTCCCGTTTTATTTGGTCAAGTGGATTTGCAATACAATGCAGATGTGCTCCGGAATTATACTGAAAATAAAGGTTTTTTTAAAGTTCAAGTAGAATCGGATTCTACCCGAAAAGGCAAAAAAGCAACGGCCGAATATATCGTAAAACCAGGAAAACAATATAAAATCAAGCAGGTTACATTTCCAGAAGATTCATCGGAAGTGGCAAAAGCCATCCAAAAAACAAAACGCAGATCGCTTTTGAAGGTTGGAAATGCCTATGATTTTGAAACCATAAAAGCCGAAAGGGAACGAATTGACGAACGATTGAAGGAACGTGGGTTTTTCTATTTCGGAGCCGATTATATCATGATTCAAGTGGACAGTACAGTTGGAAAACAAGAAGTGGATTTGATAGTAAAAGTGAAGGATGAAACTCCAGCAAAGGCAAAAGAAATCTATAAGATCAATGACATTATCGTGTATCCGAATTATTCGCTTCGCGATAGCATTCAAAATGTTGATAAAGATGTGGTTCAATACAAAGATTTCACGATTATTGACAAGGAAGACATCTTTGATCCAAGAATTTTTGACCGAACATTATATTTCCATAAAGGCGACATCTACAACAGAACCGACCATAATTTATCGTTGAACCGATTGGTGAATATGGGTACTTTTAAATTTGTAAAAAACCAATTCCGACCAGCCGACACAACTGGGAATTTTTTGGATACTTATTATTACCTCACTCCTCTTCCGAAAAAATCGTTCAGGGTTGAAGTTTTAGGAAAAACGAATTCTGCCAATTACACCGGAACCGAATTGAACATCAATTGGAGCAACCGAAACACTTTTAAAGGTGCCGAATTGTTGACGGTTACAGCCTTTGGAGGAATGGAAGTTCAGGTTTCGGGTCAAAATAATGGTTTCAACGTTTATCGAATTGGTGGCGAAACAAGCTTGATCTGGCCGAGATTCATCGGACCTTTTAAATTGAAAGCTTCAAGCGGATTTGTTCCGAAAACAAAAGCTTCATTGGGATATGAATTCCAACAGCGGTCCAAATTATATTCTTTGAACACCTTTAAAGGTTCATTTGGTTATTTATGGAAGGAAAACATCCGAAAGGAACACCAATTGAATGTAACGGATATTGTTTATGTGAGTCCACAAAATGTGACTTCACTTTATGATAGTATTGCTAGAACAAACCCTGCTTTACAACGTGTTATCGACAAGCAATTGATTTTTGGCCCAACTTATTCCTATACTTTCACCAACACGATGCGAAAAAGAAAAAAGCATACGATTTATTTTAAAGGTGGGATAGATTTGGCCGGAACCATTACTGGTTTGGCAACTGGAGCCGATGTTAGAGCTGGCAATCAAAAGGAAATTTTTGATGTTCCGTTCAGTCAGTTTGTGCGATTGGAGGCCGATTTCAGGCATTATCTTCGTTTAGGAAATGAATCCCAATTGGCCAGTAGGATTATTGTTGGTTCTGGATTTGCCTATGGAAATTCGGAACAAATGCCTTTTATCAAACAATTTTTTATTGGAGGAACCAATAGTATTCGTGCTTTTCGAGCCCGATCAATTGGTCCTGGTTCTTCGGAACCCGTTACATCCACTGCTTTTCTTCCCGATCAATCCGGTGATGTGAAGTTAGAATTGAATACAGAATATCGAACCACACTGTTTAGCATTGTGAAAGGTGCTGTTTTTATTGATGCAGGAAATATCTGGATGCTGAATGATGACGAACCTGCAAAAAATTTCTCCAGTAAGTTTTTAGACGACCTTGCTGTTGGAACTGGAGTTGGTTTGCGATTTGATTTGTCGTTTTTGGTTTTGAGAACCGATTTGGCTTTTCCGATAAGGCTTCCCTATGGAGATAAAAGATGGGTTTTGGATGATATTGCTTTTGGCGATGGCTCCTGGCGAAAACAAAATCTTATTTTTAACCTCGCAATCGGATATCCTTTCTAAATTTGCAGGAAATCTATATTTCCTTTGGATACAAAAATCTACAATAAGACGAATTTCCACAGACATACTTTTTGTGTTTTCAAAGAAGTCAATCTTGAGAAAGTCATCGGCTTAAAGCCAAATTACACCAGCAAATCTGGAAGCAGTTACTACTTTACAGAGGAAGGTGTTTATCGTGTTTCCAACCATTGGGGAAGAGCAGCCAATTGCAAATGGCGTTTGCAGGCTTTAGAGGATGTTGCTTCAAGCAGAACAAGGGCCGGATATGCAAATTGGAACGAATTTCATCCTGATAATGATGTTCAGAAATTGTATTTCATTGAAGTGGATTTTGATGCGAATAGCGTAAACTATAACCACATCGGAAATAATTCAGAAGTGCAATCAATGTTGAGAACTGCATCTGAAACTACAAAACGAATCAAGCAAATCAGGCTCATCCTAAAATCCGATGATTGGGCAAAACACCTTGATTTTGATGATTTGGAAGATGCCCGAAAACAAATCATTCTTGAATTGATTGTCACAGATAAAACGTTACAGGAAATAAAAAAAGCACCTTTCCGCTAGTTAGGAAAGATGCCTTCTGATCAAGAAAAACTCTTAAAAAAAATTAAAACTAATAAAACTTTTTTCTTCGTTTCTGTCTGGTTTTTATTCCTAAGAAATAATAAATCGGACAGAATTCTATAACAGCGGAAATTATAAGAACAAGACCTATAATCCCGAAAATCATTTCTAATAAAGTGTCATCAAAGGGGTTGAAAAAAAACAATGCAATGGCACAAAATCCTAAGATAGCCCTGATTAATCCATCTTTTCTATTTAGATTCTTTTGCATTATACTTGTCGTTATGAATTCGGAAAAAATTTGGACAAGCTGTAGTTGTATGATAAAATCACCGCCCCCAGTTATTCTATCTAAGCCTATCCAAATTTACATTAAAGGTAAAAGTTAACTTTCAAGTTTAATAAAAAATGTGATGAAGCTTCTATTTTTTGTGACGAAATGCAATTTTACAGGGACGAAAAAATAGGACTATTCCAAAATAAAGTTTACATGATCTTGAGCCTCTTCAGCAATTCATCCGAAAAGGTTTTGGAAATAGGTATTTTGGTGCCAACAATGGTAACATAAGGTGTTTCAAACCGCGACAGATAATCCAGATTTACGATATAGGACTTGTGTGTTCTGAAGAAGTTACTACGGTTCAGCCTGTCCATAAAACCCGACATGGTAGCCCTAATGATTTCTTTTTTAGTGAGTGTATTGATTTCGAGATAATTCCCATCGGATTTTATCCAGAGAATATCATTGATGATGAGCTTGGTATATTTGAACTTGTCTTTAATGAACAAGGCATCCTTTATGATCAATGCTTCTCCATAATTTTCATCATTCTTGGTAATCGAATCACTCTTTTTGGCCATATTGAAGATGGCAATTTCAATGGCTGTGTAAAGTTGTTCTTTTTTGAAGGGTTTAACGAGATAATTGACTGGATTCACATGTTTTGCACGCTCCAATGTTTCTGTATCAGTGTAGGAAGTGGTAAATATAAAAGGAATCGAGAAACGCTTATTGATTTCTTCGGCCAGTTCAATTCCGTCGCGTTTTCCGGAAAGGTTGATGTCCAATAGAATCAGATCGGGTTTTTCGGTTTCGAGAATTTCTATGGCTTCGTCAAAATCTATAGCGACACCAATAACATTATAACCGATTTTTTCCAAAATATTGGTCATGTCTTCGGCTATAATCAATTCGTCCTCGACTAATAGTATATTAACCATAAAAAAAATCTGATTGTTGGGTTTTTAAGCGGAATGCTAAAGTAAGTATTTTAAACAGCTTACAAAACTTTTTTCTTAAATAGATGACTGATAAGCCTTAATATCTTTAAACTTCACTACAAATGAAGTACCATTGTCTGAATTGAAACTCATGGTTCCTCTTAATTGACGGCTCAAAATACCCACCAATTTCAATCCTAATGATTTGCTTTTTTTCGGATCGAAATCAGTTGGAAGTCCTGTACCGTCATCGTTTACATCCAATTCATAATCCACCTCGTTCAGGGAGGTAATCTTGACTTTAATCCTGCCCGAATTCCTTTTATCAAAAGCATATTTATAGGCATTCGACACCAATTCGTTTACAATGAGACCCAATGGAATTGCAGTATCAATATCAAATTGAATATTCGAAGCCTCTACTTCTACATCAATCGATTTGCTTTCGCCAACAAACATTTCTGATAAATAAACCATCAATTCGCGAAGGTAATTTTCGATGTCAACATTGCTCAAATGTTCCGATTGATACAAATTCTGATGAATCAAGCTCATTGCCTGAACCCTGCTTTGTCCTTCCTGAATAGACGAAAGTACATTTTCATCTACAATATGCTGCGATTGTATGTTCAGCAAACTCGAAATAATCTGCAGGTTGTTTTTAACCCTGTGATGAATTTCCCGCAACAACGTTTCTTTTTCTGTGAGTGATTGCTGGATTACTTCATTTTGCTTTTCAACCGTTTGTTTTTGTTCGGCAATTATTGATTTCTGCTTTTGATTCTTTTTAAGATTAAAGAATATGCCAAACGTCAATAGGCACATAAAAAGGAAAGCAATCATGACAGCATATTTTATGGTCCTCTGCTTATCGGTTTCCTGATTTAATTTCTGTACTTTTTCTTTCTGAACCTGTTGTTCTTTGTCCTGAATCTTATCAAAATCATACTGCATTTGCATCTGCGTGATTTTTTTCTCCTTATCCGTATTGAATAAAGAGTCGTTTATTTTCTTGAAGAGCACTTGGTTTTCATAAGCAAGTTTGTAATTGGATTGGCTATTATAAATTTCAGACAAATATTGATAGGCATCGTTTTGCCATTGCAACAGCCCCACTTTTTTTGCAATCGCTAAACCTGTATTGATATTCGAGATTGCTTTTTGAGCATCGCCTTTTTTAAAATAACAATAACCAATGTTGATATGGGAATTTGCAATTCCTGCATTGTCCTTAATTTCATTGCAATAATCGATAGCCTTTGAATAGGACTCCAAAGCAATGTCATACTTGCCAAGTTTCATGTAATTTTCTCCAATAGATTGATAACTTTCGGCAAATTGATAGGAATTATCAAACTCTTCGGCAAGCTTCAAGCTTTCATAAAGGATATTCAATGACTTTTCATGTTGTCCTTGAGCCAAATAGACATTTCCGATATTGCTGGAAGTTCCCGCAATTCCGTATCGAGCATCAGTGTTGTTTATCTTCTTAAATATTTTCAGGCCTTTGTAATAGTAGTCCAATGCCTTTTCATATTCTTTTCTTTGCTTATAGGATATTCCAATATTATTATAGGTATAGCCTACGGATAAATCATCGCCCGCTTTTTCATATTTTTTTAATGCTTTGATCAAATTATTTATGGCCTCTGGAAAGTTTCCTTTTTTACTAAAAACAACACCCAATTCGGCATAATTGTTGGCCAAATTATGATCGTCGTTGAGTTCAGTGAAAATTTTAGTTGATTGATGCAAATTATCAATGGCAAGATCAAAATTGGCTCGGGCATTATAAATTCGGGCTAAATTAGAATAACCATTAGCAATCCCTTTCTTGTAGTTTATCTTTTTTGATACTTCAAGTGCTTCGGTTGCATAGTCGAATGCTCTGTCCTGTTCATAATTTACAGTGTAGTAGTATAAATCATTAAGTAAAATGACTTTTACAGAATCCCTTGAGGAAAGTGGTTTGTCCTTATGATTATGGTTGTATTTTTCTAGGACTACAGCAAGGCTATCAACTTTACGCTGCTGACTATGGCCAACAAAAGCCAAAGCTACAGAAAAGACAACTGCAACAAAAAGATTTTTACGGGTTAGCATGTTAGGGTAATTTAACCACGTAAAAATAAGCGATTTATTGTTTTAAGATGCAATATGCTGATTTATTTTAACTTAGGAGAAGAGGTTTGTCCAAAAGTTTTTTTGCCTGATTATTTACCAGAAATCAATAAAATCGTAAAAAGCACATACACAAAAAGCATTGTTAGGGATATAGAAACCCTATGCATATCAAAATAACGCGAACTCACTCTAAAAAATTTTCTGATTACTTTCCTTTCCATGATCTAGTATTTTTAAGCTTCTTCTTTCAAAGATTACAAATCTAAATACTAAACCCACCTTTAATGTTATGACATCTTGCTACAAGGTTATGAAATTTATAGGTCTAGTGATTTAAAAAAAAATAAGGACCAGCCAAAGCCAGTCCTCTATGTTCAATTTATTTGAAAAATGCATTTTAATTCTCAAGGGGCAAGAAACCAAAATCTTTAGAATAGTTCAACATTTGTTCTGCAAATGATTTAGGCTGTGTAACTTGAATATCGATGATTTTTCCATCTTCATCCAATTTCGGAACCAAAACCGGATTGATGAAACCGTTATAAGGAGGCGATTTAAATTTTTCATTACGTGCCAAAACCTCTTTATGGATAGCCTGATCTACTTTCACACCGTAGTTTTCAACCAATTCTTTTCCTGCTTTAAAGTCGCCCTCAGATTTGATTCTTTGTGTTTCCTTCAATAATTCACCAAACAATTCGTGTAGTTTTTCATAATTGGTAATATTAAAATAGGTTTTTCCATCACGTGTAATTTTTTCAATCACATTGTCTTTTTTTCCTTTTTCAAACACCCAAGCACTCACCCACTGGCGGTTTCTCATGTGTGCTTCTTCGATGTTTGCTCCTGGCTCCAAACGGATCAATTGTGTCATCAAACCATTACGGATGTAACCATCATAGGCCGCTTTTCCAAGACTTTTCCAATCGTCAACCAAACCGAGTTCCTGCAGTTTTGGGTCGTATAGATAAAATAATCCAACCAAATCGGCTCTACCTTCTTCAAGTGTCGAAGCATAGCTCTTCAAGGTTTCCTTTGGCGTTCCTACACCGCGATTGATTTGTCCGGAAGCATGACCAACCACTTCATGCAAAGCAGTGTGCAATTTTCCGGCAAGCTCACCGTATTTTTCCTCAAGGGCAATTTCTTCCTTGTCGTTGGCAAATTCTTTTAATTTATCGGTTCCACCTGATTTGCTGTAAGCATCGGTAATATTTCCCAATGAAACTGATTTCGAACCATGTTCTGCACGAATCCAATCGGCATTTGGAAGGTTCACACCAATTGGCGTACTTGGAGAAGAATCGCCACTTTCGCCGGCAACCACCACCACTTTGTAAGTAACCCCAACTACATTTTTCTTTTTGTGTTCCGGCATCAAAGGCGAATTATCTTCAAACCATTGAGCGTTTTCGGCCACAACTGCCATCTTTTTTGACATGTCGAAATCGTTGATTTGTACCACACTTTCATACGAACCTCTGTAGCCCAACGGATCATTATACACCTCTACAAAACCACTGATATAATCAATATTTCCTTTTGTAGCTTCAACCCATGCAATATTATAATCGTCCCAGGTTTTCAAATCGCCTGTTTTATAATAGCTGATCAAAAGTGCTAAAGCATCGCCTTGTTCCTTGTTTTCGGCCACCGATTTCGCTTTCTCCAACCAATAAATAATCTTGTCGATTGCTGGTCCATACATACCGCCACTTTTCCAAACTTTCTCTTCCAGTTGACCGTTTGCATTTCGAACCAGTTTAGAATTCAAACCAAAAGAATATTGTCTGTCCTTGTCTGGACTGCTTTTTGTTTTATAAAAATCCTCCACTTCCTTATCGGTAATGCCACTTTCATAGAAATTTACGGCAGAACCTGCCAACAAACCTTTCGACTCGTCAAGATTTACTTTTTTCGCATCAACATCATTGAAAAGGATTTCAACGATTTCTGGCGCCAAAGTCGAATTGGTTTCCTTTAATAATGTATTAAAATAATCTTTAGAAAAATCAGGTTTTATTTTATCCGAAGAATAATGGTGGTGGATTCCGTTAGAAAACCAAACCCTTTTCAAATAGATTTCGAAATTTTTCCAATCGGCAGAAGTCTTGTCGCCCTTATAATTTTGGTAGATGTTTTCAAGAGCCTTACGAATTTTTAGATTATGCTTGTAGTTCTGATCCCAATGAATGTCACGGCCTGCAGTTCCGGCTTGGGTCAGATAGTAAACCAACTCTTTTTCCTTCAAAGTGAGGTTTTCCCATCCCGGAATCTGGTAACGCAAAACTTTTATATCGGCAAATTCTTCGGCTACATATTCAAAAGGAGCCGTTTCCTCTACATCCGTTGTTTCAGTTTTTTCCTTATTACAAGCTACCAAAATAGTAGCGGTCATAAAAATTCCTGCGATTGTTTTTAATTTCATATTGGAATTATTGATTAATTAATACTTGATAGCCGACAAATATAAGAATTCTATAAATAGCTATAAATCAGACAAAACTATTTCCTAGACGAGAAATGTTGCTTTACTTTTTTGATGCAGAACATCAGAGCAAAAAAATTAATGGTGAGTAAAAAAAAGATTAAAACCGTAAGCATCCCTATCTCAAAAACATTCATAAAGACGTTGGGGTTCTTGTTTCCGTCCAATATAAAGAAACTCGAAACAGATAGTATGAATGAAATTATGGCGATAATGATCAGTTTTTTCTGGGATGTCATAGGTATTGATTTGAATGCAAAAGTACAAAAAACAACCTGTTTTTAAACGAAGATTTCCCAGCTGAACCATCAAATATTAGCTTTATTTTTTTCATTTAAATAATCATAAAACCCTTAAAAATAATATAATCTTTACTGAAATTTAATTTATAACTTTACACGACAGTAGAAAACTTACAAATACTACAAAATTATGAGAATCGTAAAATACATATTTCTTCTTGTCTTATTGGCCCTCATTGGAATTGCCGTTTATGTTGCCACACAAAAAGGCGACTTTGCAATTGAGCGTTCTACTGTTATAAAAGTTCCAAAAGAAGTGGTTTTCAACTATGTAAACGATTATAGAAACTGGGAAGAATGGGGTGCATGGAAGGAAGACGATGCAACTATGGAGTTCATCTATCCTGATAATACGGTTGGCCAAGGTGCTTCCTATTCTTGGAAAGGCAGTAATGGCGATGGTGAAATGAAAACTATATTTGTTAAACAAAACGACAGTATCGCTCAAAAAATAACGAACGGCTCTAATGAATATGCTTCCAATATTACTTTTAAAGATACCGTTGGAGGCACAAAAGTTGTTTGGCGTTCTACGGGAAGTGTTGATTTTATGAGCAAGGTATATGCAACTTTCAACGGCGGCATCAGCAAGATGATGAATACATTGTATGAAAGAAGCCTGAACAACCTGAACCAGGTCATCACAAAGGAAATCAATACTTTTAGTGTTGAAGTGGATGGCATCGTACAAAAACCATCAACCTTTTATTTAAAACAAACGGCAACTACAAAGCTAAAAGACATGCAATCGAGCTTGAATCCGATGTTGCAAAAAATGATTACTTTCTTCAAAAACAACTCCATGACCATGAATGGAAGACCTTTTGTGATCTATGAAAGTGTAGATACCCAAGCCGGAACCATCACATTCTCTATTTGTGGACCGTTGAAAGAAGAAATTTTCCTGGCTCCGGGAAGTGATATAAGCGTTGGGAAACTCGAAGCTTTTTCGGCCTTGAAAACAACCCTTACAGGCGATTATTCGCACAGGGACGAAGCCATCAAAAAAGCAAAAGACCATATCTCTAAAAACAACATCAATCAAAATACCGCCCTGAAATACATAGACATTTATGCAAAAAATGCTTCGGATGTGAAAAATCCTTCCAAATGGGTTACCGAAATTTTGATACCGGTTCAATCGGCAGTTGTGGTTCCAGAACCCAATGTGGTGAAACCTCCAACAGTGGCGACACCTCCTGTAATGGCTCCAGAAGTAATTACAGATTAAAGAAAATAATTTCCTTAAACATAAAAAAGACCGTCATCACTGACGGTCTTTTCATTTCTACAAGTAAGTCCAAAAATCTTTAAATCTTTAAATCAAAAACTACCAAATCACAACCCTCAAGCTGTCCGGCTGATACATCTTGTCGCCCGGTTTCACGTTGAAAGCCTTGTGGAATTCAGGCAAATTGGCCAAAACCCCATTCACGCGGTATTGTGCAGGCGAATGCACATCGGTCATGATCTGCATTGCCAAGGTTTCTTTCTTATAATTCACCTGCCAAGCATAACCGTATGCCAAGAAATAACGTTGCTCTGGCGTCATGCCACCAATTTTCTCGTTGTTTTTGTATTGTGCTGTTTTCTTGAAAGCCTCCAAGCCCATCACCACACCACCAAGATCGGCAATATTTTCACCTTGGGTGGCATCGCCGTTTACAAATTTCCCCGGAAGCGGTTCAAATTTGCTGTATTGGACCACGATAAGTTTTGTCTTGGCTTGAAATTTTACCAAATCTTCGGCAGTCCACCAATTCTTTAGGTTGCCGTTTTCATCGTATTGGCTTCCCTGATCGTCAAAACCATGGGTGATTTCGTGTCCGAAAGTAGAACCTCCAATAATGCCATACAAAACAGCATCATCCGGCATTCTACCTTCAAAACCTGGAACTAAAATGTTACAAGCAGGAATCACAATCTCGTTATTACTCGGATTGTAATATGCATTATACGTCTGCGGAAAAATGCTCCATTCCTTACGGTCAACCGGTTTTCCGAATTTTTGCATCATATAATCGTATTCCCATTTGTTCGTAGCCATCACATTCGCACAATACGAATCCCTGCTAATTACAACACTACTCATGTCCTTCCATTCATCGGGATAACCCACCTTCATTACAATCTTGTCCAGTTTCTGCAAGGCTTTTTTCTTGGTCGGTTCGCTCATCCAATCCAGATTCTTGATGTGTTCGGCATAAACCGTTCGGATGTTGTTTCCAATCTCCAGCAGTTTTTCCTTTGAGCCTTTCGGCAGATAATCGGCTACATAAATCTGTCCAATCAATTCTCCCAAGGCACTGTCCGTATGGTCGGTAATCTTTTTCCAACGCGGTTTTTGTTTGGTAACCCCATTCATGACCGTTCCCTTGAAATGAAAAATCTCATCCCTGAAATCCTTGCTCAGATAGGTACCGTATTCCGCAAGCAATTGCGATTTCAAATACACTTTCCAATCTTCAATCGAGTAGCTTTTCACCATCTTGTTCAAGTTGGCATAAAATCCCGGTTGTGAAACAATGATCGAATCGGCTTTTGCAATTCCAAAAGCAGGAAGTGCTTTCGCCCAGTCGATATTGGGAGTCAGCTTTTGCAATTGTGCCAAAGTCATCTTGTTGTAGTTCTTCACAGGATCACGAAGGGCTTCCATCTTCAAGGAAGAGTTGGCCAGTTCGGTTTCAAATTTCATGATCATCGAAGCGTTTTTCTTCGCTGTTGCATCATCCGTTCCGGCAAGTTTTGCCATCGCTTCCAGATGCTTTACATATTCCGTTCGGATGTTTGCCGTTTCGGCATCGGTATTAAAATAATAGTCTCGATTGTCTAAACCCAAACCACCTTGCCATAAAACCAAGGCATGCTGACTGCTGATTTTATCGTCTTGCGAAACCACCAAGGTAAATCCAGTATGAACGCCAATGGAATGCAAATGACCAATGGTGGCAAACAATGACGCCGTATCGTTAATGTCGTCAATACGTTTCAAATCAAGTTTCAGCGGATTCAAACCTGCCTTTTCAATGGCAACGGTATCCATTCCCGAAGCATAGAAATCGCCAATCTTCTGGATGTTGCTTCCTTTTTTGGCATTGGTTTCGCTTGCAGAAGTTTCACATATTTTTCTAATCTGGGCTTGAACCGTGTCCTGAATCGTGTGGAAAATTCCGTTTCCTCTCTCGCTTGCCGGAATCGGGTTTTCCTTAAACCACCTTCCGTTGGCATACATAAAGAAATCATCTGCCGGGCTGATGGTAGTGTCGAGGTGTGTCATCAAAGGATCTTCCTGTTCAGAGAAATCCTCCTTCTTGTTGCAACCCATCAGTAAAGTTGCCGATACCGCAAGAAAACAAAGGTTTTTAGTAATGTTCATAAATTTAATTTGAATAATAATGGGCGAATATAAATAATATACGGCAGTAATCTCAAAAATGGTGTGGTTTTTACAAGTGTTGAAATCGAATAGAAAACACATCTTTTAATTATTGATTCTTTTGATGAAATTATATTTTATTTGTTTCAAGCAAATGGCATAAAAGTAGTAAACGAGAAAGATTTTGAAAGGTTATTACTTATTCTGATTACTTCATTGGTATTTTGTATTTGGAGGATTGAGGTTTGCAAGGGAAATTTGTATATTTTTACTTGAAGAATGCTTAATCTATTTATATTTGGGTAAATAATAATGGCTTTTATCGGTATACGGCACTTTTTGGGTGGGTAGGTCTGGTTTTGGTAGACATATAAATAAGTTATGCACAATTAATATAAGATGAAATAAAAAAGAAAACATGACCAAAAGAGTAGTTAAAACAACAATTAATAATATTCCTACTGAATTAATTAAATCGAGAACCGATTTTAACAGCGAACTTGATAAAAGAATCGAACTGGGAAATGAACTGATAAAAAGGATAGTAAATACACCAGATGATTTTAATGTCCTTAGGTCTGATTATTCAAATTGGAACGATTACAACTCAGAATATTTAAAGCATGCATTTAATAAAGAGTTTAATGAGTATAAGAAACGTTATGATGATGCCGGATCTTTTAACTTCGCTATCATTAGCACAAATAGAACTAAATCACCTTATCAAGAGCTTCAAGATTTTCGAAGTAGAATAGATTCAAAATTAGACAACCTAATCAAGTTAAAATTGAAGTCAGAACTTCTTAAATCCTCGATTGAAGAAAAAAATGGAAGTCAAATTATTAAAAATGAAAAAAACTTAAGTGAGGTATTTATAGTACATGGTCACGACGACGAAGCGAAAATTAAGACTGCTAGATTCGTTGAGAAACTTGGATTTAAGCCAATAATACTTCATGAACAGGCAAGTGGAAGCAAAACGGTAATTGAAAAGATAGAAACATATTCAAACGTTGGTTTTGGGATTGTGCTTTACACTCCATGCGATACTGGAGCCAAAAAAGAGGATGATCCAAAATACAAGAATCGTGCAAGACAAAATGTTGTATTTGAGCATGGCTTTTTAATCGGGAAAATTGGGAGACAAAATGTTTGCGCTTTAGTAAAAGATGATATTGAAACGCCTAATGATATCTCTGGTGTTGTGTACATTAAAATGGACGTTGACGATGCTTGGCAGTTAAAACTAGCACGAGAACTAAGAAATTCTGGATATGAAGTCGATATGAATAAGTTGTAACCCGCTCTTCGAAGTAACATAAATACATCACTGTAGTACCGAAAAGTTGCAAACCACAGAAAAAATAGTTTCTAAAAACAACTTACGTAATAATTTATTATTTTTACACGTAAATTAATTACTATGAATACGAAGCTCACCTTAAATCTTGACAAAGAAATAATTGAAGAGGCAAAAACTTATGCCAAAAGTCATAAAGTAAGCCTATCAAAGCTGATAGAAAACTATCTGAATTCGCTCACTCGGGAGTCAAAACAAAAATCATCGGTTAGTCCGTTGGTAGAAAGTTTGACAGGAATAATTCCTAGCGACTATGATGAAAGAAAAGAGTACAGAAATTATATTGATAAAAAATATTCATAATGGAGCATGTTTTTGTCGATACCAATATTATAATTGATCTTTTAGCCAAGCGTGAACCTTTTTATAAAGATGCCCAAGATTTGTTTACTTTGAGCGATAAAAAAGAAATCCAACTTTGTATCTCTTCTTTATCATTTGCAAATGCTTACTATTCGATAGTAAAACATCATAAAGATGTGGATGCAAAAAAATTCTTGACGAAATTTAAGGTTCTAGTAACTGTTCTCCCTTTAGATGACAAGGCAATTGAATTGGCTTTGGCATCAGATTTTAATGATTTTGAAGATGGTTTACAATACTTTATCGCAATGGACAATGAAGCTGATTGCATCATTACAAGAAATAAGAAAGATTTTAAAAATGCTAAAATTCCAGTAATGACTGCTGGAGAGTTTATGAAAAAATAAGTTGCTTTCAGAAATTATGGTGCCTCATCATCTCACAGGGTTAACAGTTATAAAATGATCAAATACTTCAAAACAATTCTTTACGTTCTAACCGCATTAGTATATCTAGATATTGTTATGCATCCTAATAAAAGCTTTTCATTCTTAAAGATTAATCAATTTATGCTGTCCTTGATTGCACTAGTAACCCTCATAAGTTTACTGTCCCTAATAGTAGCTTCCTTTACAAGAAAGCTATACAATGTCAGAAAAATTGCATCTGTATTGTTTCTACTATCTGCTGCAATTATTTGCAACGAGCTTCTTTTTTCGTATAGTTTTCATCAACCATTGGTTTTCTTGATAGGTCTGACGCTACTAGCTCCGTTTCCTTTTGTACTGGATGAACTAATACATATCGAAAAGAAAAAAAACATTTATTTTGTAGTGCTGTTTTCTTTGATCGTATTGATTTCAACACTGGTTTTCTTTATTGTCTTTTATGTTCCGTATGAAGATTATCTAGGTGGATTGCCAATCATGTTCGTTCATCATTGGATTAGAAACTGGATCATTGCCATTGCGATTGTATCAATAGTTTTTGGGATTTTAAAAATAATATCTTCAAGAAAGGATGTACACTAACCATTCTTTCAAAAAACCATCCCCCACCCAAAAATTTAAGAATAACTTATCCTATTTTCAAAACCCACAATCAAATAATCTACTTAACTTTGTTAGGAACCCATTACCCAATCAATTAAAAAAGATTATTTTATGGATACTACCAAAAACACCTTTGAGGACAACCTCAACCGCCTCTTTGTTTCCGAAGACGAGATTCCACAGCAGCACCGCATCGAGGAACTCCACCAAAAAAGATACCTCAGCAACGGCGAAATGAAAAACTGGGACGGCCCGCTTCACGAAGTCTATTCCCCTGTTTACATCAAAACTTCCGAAGGACTAAAACCAAAACTAATCGGCAGTTATCCCGTTGGTACGGAAAAAGAAGCACAGGAATCGCTTAATGCCGCCGTTGAAGCCTACAACGATGGCCGTGGTGAGTGGCCAACAATGCCTGTTTCCGAAAGGATCAAACACGTAGAGCTTTTTACCAAAAAAATGATTGCCACAAAAGAAGCCGTTGTAAAGCTCATCATGTGGGAAATCGGGAAATCCCATGCCGATTCCATCAAAGAATTCGACCGAACTGTAGAATACATTTATGCAACAATAGATGCCCTAAAAGACATCGACCGTGATTCGTCAGGATTCCAAATCGTGGAAGGTATTGCGGCTCAGGTTCGCCGTTCGCCACTTGGTGTGGTTTTGTGTATGGGACCTTTTAATTATCCGTTAAACGAAACCTTCACTACCCTGATTCCGGCTTTGATTATGGGAAACACCATACTTTTTAAACCGCCGAAATTCGGAACCTTGTTGCATTATCCTCTACAGGAAGCTTTTCAGGAAGCTTTTCCAAAAGGAGTCGTGAATGTAATTTACGGTAGAGGAAATGTCATCATTCCCGGACTGATGCAATCCGGAAAAATAAACGTGCTGACCTTAATCGGCTCCAGCAGAGTTGCCAACGAGCTCAAGAAACAACACCCAAAAGTCAACCAGCTTCGTGCCGTTTTAGGTTTGGATGCCAAGAATGCCTCCATCATCACCCAAAACGCCGACTTGGATTTGGCAGTAAAAGAAACCTTAACAGGTTCATTATCGTTTAATGGACAACGCTGTACGGCTTTGAAGATTGTATTTGTCCAAAAATCAATAGCCGATGATTTCATAAAAAAATTCAACAAGGCAGTATCCGAATTAAAATTTGGTTTGCCTTGGGAAGAAGGCGTGAATCTAACCCCGCTTCCAGAACCTTATAAAATAGATTATTTAAATGATTGCATTGCCGATGCCGAAAAATTCGGAGCCAAAGTGGTCAACGAAAATGGAGCCAAGACTAATGAATCGTTCTTTTATCCAGCGGTAGTTTATCCTGTGAATAAAGAGATGAAACTCTATTATGAAGAACAATTCGGACCAATAGTTCCGATAGTTCCCTTTGATGATTTGGAGGAAACCATTCAATACCTCATCAATTCTACTCACGGACAACAAGTGAGCATCTTCAGTAACAATTCAGATGAAGTCGCTTGGCTGATTGACCCTTTGGTGAATTTAGTAAGCCGTGTCAATGTCAACAGCCAATCGCAACGTGGCCCAGATGTGTTACCTTTTACTGGAAGAAAAGATAGTGCTGAAGGAACTTTATCGGTTACCGATGCGATTCGCTCGTTTTCCATCCGATCTTTGGTTGCCTTTAAGATGAATGAAAGCAATAATCAGCTCGTAAATGAAATCATCGATTCAGGAAAATCAAATTTCTTGAGTACTAAATTCATCTTCTAAACCAATTAACATAAGGGTTTAATGCAATGCTTATGCTAACATAGAAAAAATTTATGATAATTTTATTTTATAAGATCAAATAGCGTTGTACATTTGCCTAACGGTGTTAAACAATTTAATACTTTATTAAAATGGCAAGCAAAGATCGAATTTTACGTCAAAAAGAAGAGACCAGAAAGAACATTCTGGACGCTGCCTATACTATTGCAAAAGAAGAAGGTTGGCAAAGCCTCAGCATGAGAAAAATTGCCGATAAGATTGAATATACAGCCCCAATTATTTATGAATATTTTTCTAACAAGGATGCCATCTTGCAAGAACTAACACTCAAAGGTTTTATTTCTTTGACCAAAGATTTGGAAAAGGCGAAAAGCCTTTCGGAAGACCCAGCCGAACAATTAGAAAAAATGTGGATGGCGTATTGGGATTTTGCCTTTTCAGACAAGGAGCTTTACCAAGTAATGTATGGAGTGCAAATGAACTGTTGCTCTGGAAGATGTTCTGCAACTGAAAATCCGTACAATTTATTTACAGGTGTAATTGCCGAAGTAATGAAAAGCCAAAATCCATCAAAAGAAGTAATCAAGCAAAAATATTTTACTTTCTTTTCTGTTATCCACGGATTGGTTTCAGTGAACATGATTGGAAACGGTTTATCAACAATAACAAACGATCAAATTTTAAAAGATGCCATTGGTGGTATTATAAAATCCATACAATAAAAAAATTTTCAAGTTTACTTAACAGTGATAAATCATTTAATTAACATATAGAGAAGCAAATGCTTTTTTTTGAACTTTTACTTAACACTGTTAGATAGTTTAATACCAATTTTAAATAATATGATAGAAGAATAAATATATGCTTTTTTTCGATTTTTTACTTAACGGTGTTAGATAATTTAATACAAATAAACGAACCCTTAACCCTAATAAATGCAATTAATTCCAATGTTAAACAAATTTAAAATCAATACTAAAATGAAAAATGCAATCCTCTCCAGTTTCATCCTGGTACTAACATTAATCGGATGTTCGGATAAATCCCAAGCTCCAATGGCGGCTGTGGCACCTGAACTTCCAGTCTATTCAATTGAAGCTTCAACAGCTACAACTGATTCTGAATATCCAGCAGCAATTCAAGGAACTGTGGATGTTGAAATTCGTCCACAAGTGAGTGGCAACTTGGAAAAAGTTTTTGTTGATGAAGGTGCTTATGTTTCTAAAGGGCAAGCCTTGTTCAAAATCAACGAACAACCTTACCGTGAACAATTGAACAACGCCTTGGCAAGTCTGCATTCTGCGGAAGCGGCTTTAATCAATGCCCAATTGGAAATCGACAAATTGACACCGCTTGTTCAAAACAAAGTAGTTTCGGACTATCAATTGAAATCGGCAAAAGCTTCCCACAGGATTGCTACTGCGAATTTGGATCAGGCAAAAGCAATGGTCGGTTCTGCCAAAATTAATTTAGGATACACCACCATCACAGCTCCTGTAAGTGGCTATATCGGACGTCTTCCTAAAAAACAAGGAAGTTTGGTTTCATCAGCAGATATTGAGCCGTTGACAAAACTTTCTGACGTTCATGAAGTGTATGCATATTTCTCACTTGGAGAAACGGATTTCATCAACTTCAAGGCACAATATTCTGGAAATACCATCAATGATAAAATCAAAAAGTTGCCTCCTGTAACGCTAATTTTAGCCGACAATAATGCTTACGCAGAAACAGGAAAAATCGATATGGTTGATGGACAATTCGATAAAAACACTGGAGCCATAACGCTTCGCGCCACTTTCCCTAACTCAAAAGGCTTGCTTCGTTCTGGAAATACAGGAAAAGTTCGTTTGGAGATTCAACATGGCGATGCGATCCTAGTTCCACAATCTGCAACAATTGAAATGCAGGATAAAGTTTTCGTATTCACTGTTGATAAGGAAAACAAAGTAACCAAAGCACCAATTACAATCGCTGGCAAAAGTGGTTCCGATTATCTTATTAAAGAGGGCGTAAAATCAGGTGATCAAATCGTTTTAAGTGGTATCGACAAACTTCAAGAAGGTCAGGCAATCCAGCCAACAAAATCTACCAAGATTGCTCAAGTAATTACTAAAAAATAATTTTTTCGAAATGTTCAAAATATTCATTCAAAGACCGGTACTTGCAACCGTAATCTCCATTTTATTGGTGATATTAGGTGTACTCGGACTTACAAAATTGCCCTTACAACAGTTTCCTGATATTGCACCACCGTCGGTTTTGGTGACGGCCGTTTATCCTGGAGCAAATGCCGAAACGGTTTTACGTTCCGTTGCACCTTCCTTAGAAGAATCTATAAATGGTGTTGAGAACATGACCTACATGAGTTCAACTGCCAGTAATGACGGAACTCTAGCCATCACTGTATTTTTTAAATTAGGAACTGATGCCGACCAGGCTGCAGTAAACGTTCAAAACAGAGTTGCTCAAGCTACCAGCCAATTGCCTGCGGAAGTAGTGCAACAAGGTGTCATCACGGCAAAACAGCAAAACAGTTTCATCATGGCCATCGGAATGTCAACCGAAGATGAAGCTAGATACGACCAGACTTTTGTTGCCAATTATGCCCAAATCAATATCATTCCAGAAATCAAACGTATTCCTGGAGTGGGTTCGGCTGCCATTTTTGGTGGAACAAAAGATTACTCGATGCGTGTTTGGTTGAATCCTACACAGATGGCAACGTATAATGTAACGCCAAATGAAGTTATGGCTGCCATCCAGGACAAAAGTTTGGAAGCTGCACCAGGTAAATTTGGTGAACGAAGCAAGGAAGTTTTCGAATATGTAATTAAATACAAGGGAAAACTGACCAAACCAGAAGAGTATCAAAACATTGCCATCCGTTCTAACAACGATGGTTCGATTCTTCGCCTGAAAGATGTTGCCAGAGTGGAACTTGGTGCCTATTCTTACAACAGTTTGACGCGTTTGAATGGCGAAAAAGGAATTGTAATTGGTATCATTCAGTTGGCGGGTTCCAATTCAAATGACATTCAGGTTGCGATTAATGAATTGATGGTAAAAGCCGCGAAAGATTTCCCAAAAGGTATCAAACACAATATTTTTTACAGTACAAAAGTTTCGTTGGATCAATCCATCGAACAAGTACAACACACTTTGATTGAAGCATTTATGTTAGTATTCATCGTCGTATTTCTTTTCCTTCAGGATTTCAGATCAACTTTAATTCCTGCAATTGCAGTTCCGGTAGCGATTTTAGGAACCTTCTTTTTCATGCAATTGTTCGGATTTTCGATAAATCTTCTAACGCTTTTCGCTTTAATCTTGGCGATTGGTATTGTGGTCGATGATGCTATTGTGGTCGTCGAAGCCGTGCATGCCAAAATGGAACACAAGCATTTGTCGCCAAAAGTTGCCACCCACGAAGCCATGCACGAAATTACCGGTGCAATCATTTCTATAACTTTGGTAATGGCTGCCGTATTTTTGCCTGTCGGCTTTATGGAAGGTTCTACCGGAGTTTTCTATCGACAGTTTGCCTTCACGATGGCAATTGCAATTGTAATTTCGGCTGTAAATGCTTTGACTTTGAGTCCTGCCCTAGCTGCATTGTTTTTGAAAGACAATCATGCACCTCACGATGGTGAAAAACCATACGTTAAGCCAGGATTTAAACAAAAATTCTTCAACGCATTCAATAGCAGTTTCACCTCTTTAACCAACCGTTATGTTGGCGGATTAAAATTCTTGATTCGTCATAAATGGGTAAGTTTAGGCGGTTTGGCCTTAATTACAGTAGCTACTGTTATCATGGTCAGAACGACTCCTGCTGGATTTATCCCAACGGAAGACCAAGGATTTATTGCAATTGCAGTAAACACACCATCTGGAACATCGCTAGAAGGAACTCAAAAAGTAATGAACGAAGCCGAAAATATGTTGCGAAAATTGGATGCCTCAAGAGATGTAACCGCCATTTCAGGTTTCAACTTATTGACGAATTCTACAAGTCCATCATCTGCAATTGTTTTCGTATTGCTTAAACCAAACAAAGAACGTGGCGAGGTAAAAGACATCAATGAGATAATGGGCCAAGTTCAAGGTAAATTAAGTGCTATTTCAGGAGGAACTTTCTTTGTGTTCAGTTTTCCAACTGTACCAGGTTTTAGTAACGTGGAAGCATTGGATGTTGTTTTGCAAGATAAAACCGGCGGAAAGCTCGATAAATTTAGCGGTGTCTCTCAAGAATTCATCGGAGAATTGATGAAGAGACCAGAAATTGCAGTGGCCTTTACGTCCTTCAAAGCCGATTATCCTCAATTGCAATTGGATATTGATGATGCCAAAGCCGATCAATTAGGTGTGAAAGTAAAAGATATTTTACAAACAATGCAAGCCTATTTTGGTAGTGCTCAAGCCTCTGATTTCAACCGATTTGGAAAATACTATCGTGTGATTGTTCAAGCTGATATTGAGGATAGAGCTGATCCTTCTGCCATCAATAATGTATTCGTAAAAAATAAAAATGGCGAAATGGTCCCGATAAATACTTTGGTAAAACTAACCCGTATTTATGGTTCAGAAACCGCTTCGAGATACAATTTGTTTAACTCGATTTCAATCAATGCGATTCCAAAACCTGGCTTTAGTTCGGGAGATGCCATAAAAGCGATAGAAGAAGTGGCTGAACAGCAATTACCAGCCGGTTACAGTTATGAATTTTCTGGACAGACTCGTGAAGAGATTTCTTCCGGAGGACAATCAGCAACGATTTTCCTACTATGTTTGATCTTCATTTACTTCTTACTTGCTGCACAATACGAAAGTTATATTTTGCCTTTAGCGGTAATATTTTCTATCCCAACAGGAATCTTCGGAGTATTTGCTGCCATCGGCTTGACTGGAATTGAAAACAACATCTACGTTCAGGTTGCCCTTGTAATGCTCATCGGATTACTCGCCAAGAACGCGATTCTGATTGTAGAGTTCGCCGTTCAAAAAAGGAAATCAGGTCAGGCTTTGGTGAATGCTTCCATAAATGCTGCAAAATTACGTTTACGACCAATTATCATGACCTCACTGGCTTTTGTTGTCGGATTGATTCCGATGATGAGTGCCACAGGACCATCTGCTCAAGGTAACCATTCCATCAGTATTGGTGCCGCTGGAGGTATGGTTTCAGGAGTAATTCTAGGATTGTTGATCATTCCTGTTTTATTCATCGTATTCCAATATTTACAAGAAAAAGTCAGCGGAAAACCAATCGCTGTAATCCATAACGAAGAAAAATAATGAAAAAGCACATCAATAAATACCTTGCCCTACTCGTACTTCTTATCTTGTCAGCGTGTAAGATTTCCGAAAACGTCGAGACTCCAAAAGAAGCGATTCCGGCAAGTTTTAGAAATTCTGCAACTGAAGATTCAACTTCTATTGCCGATCTAGAATGGAAACAATTCTTTAAAGATGCTTCTCTTTTGAAACTCATTGACAGTGCCGTTGCCAAAAACAACGACCTGCAAGTGGCTCAAAAAAACATCGAAGCTGCCCAATGGCAATTGAAACAAGCCAAATGGAACAATGTTCCTGAATTTAACCTTCAAGTTACGGGAACTTCTACCCGACTTTCAGACAATAGTTTGAACGGTTTGAGTACGAATACCTTTCTTGGTCAGCACCACGTTAACGATTATAATGCCGCACTAGGATTGTCGTGGGAAGCCGACATCTGGGGTAAAATGAGAAGTCAGAAAAAAGAAGCCTTGGCAAAATACCTGCAATCGGGTGAAGCCAAGAAAGCTTTGCAAACTACCATTGTTGCCAATGTTGCCAAAGGATATTACAATCTCCTAATGATGGATGCTCAACTGGCAATTGCCAAAAAGAACCTGACCCTGAACGACAGTACCTTGTTTGTAATCAACTTACAATTTGATGCCGGACAAGTCACTTCTTTAGCCAAGCAACAAGCCGAAGCACAACAATCAGTTGCGGCACAATTGATTCCGCAATTGGAACAAAATATTGCCATTCAAGAAAATGCCTTGAGCATTCTGGCAGGAGGTTTCCCTGGTAAAAAAGAACGGAATACCGATTTGAACGCCATCGGTCTAAACGACGATTCATCTGCAGGAATCCCTTCTTCATTGGTGAGCCGAAGACCCGATGTGCATTTTGCTGAATTGGGCTTGCAAGCCGCCAATGCAAAAGTGGGTATCGCCAAAGCGTATTTCTATCCAAGCTTGAAAATTACTGCTTCGGGAGGTTTGAATTCCTTTGAATCCAGCAATTGGTTCAATATTCCTGCTTCTTTGTTCGGTACCGTTGCTGGAGGTTTAACCCAGCCTATTTTAAACAGCAATAAAATCCGCACCCAATTTGAAGTGGCCAAAATAGAACGCGAAAAAGCCGTCATTCAATTCCGTCAATCGGTTCTAGTTGCCGTTGGAGAAGTATCGGATGCCTTGGTGCAGGTTGAAAAACTGAAGGAACAGCAAAATATTGTAGAAAAGAGAGTAACAACTTTACAAACCGCCATCAAAAATGCCAATATGCTCTTCAAGAACGGAATGGCCAATTACCTCGAAGTGATTGTGGCTCAAAGCAATTTGCTTCAAAGCGAGCTAGAATTAGCCACCATAAAACGCTCCCGTCTGGATGCCGATGTTAGTTTATACAGGGCTTTAGGCGGAGGCTGGAAATAAAAATTAAGGTTTTGTTCTAGATTTGTTTTTATTTGTTTCTCCGAGTCAATTGCCCGAAATTTGAGTACGGCAATTGATTTTTTTTTCCTTCAAGGTTTTGAAAACCTTGCAGGAGTACAATGATTTTTTTTTAAGAAGAGTAAAAACCATTCAATTTATAAACTAAATTTATACAGATTTAAATGTAACAAAGATTGCACAGATTTTCACAGATTCTGTATTATCCAATTTAGAAATCTGTGTTCAATTAAGAATTACAATCTGTGAAAATTTGTAAAATCTGTGTTTAAATAAAATAAATAATATGCAAGAAAACTTCTTATTTCAAGCAATGATATACCTGGCAGGAGCCGTAATAATGGTGCCAATTGCCAAAAGACTGGGTCTAGGTTCCGTACTCGGTTATCTTGTAGCCGGTGTCATCATCGGACCGTTTTGTTTCGGCTTTATCGGAACCGAAGGACATGACATCATGCACTTTGCAGAATTTGGCGTTGTGATGATGCTTTTTGTAATCGGCCTTGAACTTGAACCTTCACGTTTGTGGCGTATGCGAAAAACCATTGCCGGAATGGGCGGACTTCAAGTACTCGGAACTACCATTTTGATAACCGCTTTGGCATTGCTTTTAGGTCTGGATTTCAAGACTTCATTGGTTCTAGGAATGATTATTTCAATGTCGTCCACAGCAATTGTGATGCAAACCTTGGAGGAAAAAGGCTGGATAAAATCTGTTGCAGGACAAAGCTCCTTTGCCGTTTTATTGTTCCAGGATTTGGCCATCATCCCGATGCTGGCGTTGTTTCCGCTCTTGGCAGACGACACGCTGAAATCGGCTTCCACCACCGTAACCCATACCACATTAATTGATACTTTGCCCGAGTGGAGCCAACCGCTCATCGTTTTGTTAGCGGTTGCCACCGTTATCTTCATTGGTAAATATGTCCTCCGTCCTGTTTTCCACTTGATGGCAAAAACCGGAATGCGTGAAATGTTTACCGCCACTGCCCTACTGCTTGTTGTGGGAATTGCGGTTTTGATGACATCAGTAGGATTGAGTCCCGCTCTTGGTGCTTTTCTGGCAGGAGTAGTTTTGGCCAACAGCGAATACCGCCACCAATTGGAAATCGCCATCGACCCATTCAAAGGATTGCTGCTAGGCTTGTTTTTTATTGCCGTTGGTAGCTCGATTGATTTTGAATTACTCATAAGCAAACCTTTCCTTATTGTGGGTTTGGTGGTGAGCCTGATGCTCATCAAAACCGTTATCCTCTTTAGTTTGGGTCGAATTTTCAAGGTGCGAAATGCACAAAACCTTATTTTCAGTGTCGGCTTGAGCCAAATTGGCGAATTTGCCTTTGTACTGTTGAGTTTCTCCTTTCAGGAAGGCATCCTTGGCAAAGAAATCACCGATTTGATGATGGCTGTTACCGCAATCAGCATGGCTCTCACTCCTATCATGATGGTTTTGAATGAAAAATTCCTCATCCCACATCAATGTGCCGCTATGAATCCGACAGGTTTTATCGAAAGAGAAAGCGATGTCGAAGAACAGGACAATCCCGTTATCATTGCAGGATTTGGTCATTTCGGGAACACAATAGGACGTTTCTTGAAAGCCAATGACATTTCAACAACTGTGTTGGATAACGACAGTGACAATGTAGATTTTCTTCGCAAGATGGGCTTTAAGGTATACTATGGCGATGCGACCCGTTATGATTTGTTGGAGATTGCTGGAGCAAAAAAGGCCCAGATTATAGTGATTGCCTTCAACGATCCCGAGAAACGCTTGGGAATGATTGAAACCGTCAAGAAACATTTCCCACATTTGTATATCCTGGTTCGTTCTTCCAACCGTTATGATGCCTATGATCAGATGAATGCCGGAATCATGCACATTTACAGGGAAACGCTCGACACCAGCCTTCGTGTTGGAGTGGATGTCTTGAAGATTTTAGGGCATAGTAAATTAGAGGCCACACAATCGGCCAAGACGTTTTTTACCCATGATGAAAGGACGCTCAAGTTTCTGGCCAGCATGAAAAACAACGATGAAGAATACATCAATGCGGCACGTGAAAAGATTGAGGAACTCGAAAAACTAATCCTTGCCGACCGTGAAGCACTCCGCCTCCAGAATGCTGAAAGTGCTTTGTTGATTGAGTGATTTTTTTTGCCACCGATTACACAAATTATATTGATATTTTTAAAATCCGTTAATCACTGCTTAATAAATTTTGAAGAATAATCAATTTTGCAATAAATTGTAAAAGACTTGCAAGGGAATTTGATGTTTGATAAAACATTTTTATAGTTTACAAGATGATTTGATGAATGCTATGAATATTAAACAGCATAAACTACTACATCACATTTGACTTATGATAACATTAAAATAAAAAATCCCGGAAAATTCCGGGATTTTGAATCATTTCTTTTTTATTTATTCTACTGTAACGGTATGTGTTACAAAAGTATCTTCCGTTTTAAAAAATTTAAGCGTATAGGTTCCTGCAACAGAAGCTTTAAATTTATAAGGTTCATTTACATTCGTGTTTTCTGTATTATCACAATTACATACATCATAAAGAACTAATGCAGTAATTTGTTTTTCAGTTCCACTAATTGCCTGAGTATTAAATGCATAAAAGTCGCCACATTCTTCAGCCACTCTATAGGAAACTGTCAACGTTATTTCTTCATTAACTGTTGCTGTTGTTGGCCCTGAAACTGCAACAGTTGACACTCCAATTACTTGAGAACAATTTTGTTGAGTATCATCTGAAAGTGAACAACTTGTAAAGGTTACTACAACAGCCAAAACACCCAACAAATTTTTAATTAATCTAGTTTTCATTTTTTTTTTGAATTGAATTATAATTTTGAATTGAATTATAATTTTGAATTGAATTATAATTTTGAATTGAATTATAATTATGAGATGCAAACTAACAAAAAAGGTTGCTTACTTTTTACTTAAAATTGAATAAACTACTGAATCCCAAAATTTGCCTTCAAAGAATTCATTCTCCTTAAAATGGGCTTCTTTGATGAAATTGCTTTTTTGTAAAACTTTTTCTGAAGCAATATTTTCCGGATCTATCACTGCTTCAACAGAATGCAAATTCATCTCATCGAAACCATATTTCAATAACACTTTGATGGACTCTGAAACTATTCCTTTTCCTTGAAATTCTGGTAGTATCATATATCCAATTTCTGCACGATAATTTTCGGGTTGAATTCATCAATCATTTTATAATGTCCTATTGCATCTTCGATTGTTTTGAGCAAAGGCCGAGGAATGTATTTCATCGTTTCGGGATTCGACCTGAGTTCGAGAATTTCTTTGACATCGTTTTTTGAAACTCTTCTGAATAATAATCGTTCGGTCTCTAAAATCGGAAAGGGCGAAAAATGGAGTGTTAGCATTTTATTGGATTTCTATTGAAAATTCACTCTCAAAAAATTTATCGGCTTCTAAAATTATGATGCCTTCTTTTTCTAATATATTTCCGGTATTTTTATTTGTATCTGAATAACCAAACCAAGGCTCTATGCAAATAAACGGAGCATTGACCTTTGTCCAAATTCCTAAATTTGGAAAATCATTGAAATTAACTTTTAAAACGGGTTTGCCATTTTCATTTATCGTAATTGATTTTGAATTGATCTGTTTGAAAACAAGTGCATCTCTTTCAAAAAGTTGATAATTTAAGTATAGTTTATTTTCTTGGAGATTTAGATCTTCCGTCTTATCAGAAAGTAAATCATTTTCCAATAAAAAATATTGGAGTGCTTGATCCTCTTCAAAAGAAAGAGAATAGTTTTCAAAATTTTCGGGCAAGGCAAATGCCGGATGTGCTCCAATTGAAAAAGGTATTTCTTTTTTGTCCTTGTTTAAAACTTTGTATTGAATGGACAATTTGTTTTGTTCTAAAACATAAATCAGTTGTAGCTCAAAAATAAAGGGATAATATTTCAAGGTGGTTTCCGAAGCTTCAAGTGAAAAAACGACTTTATTTTCAGATTGTTCTCTAATTACAAAATCCATATCACGAGCAAAACCATGTCTTGAGAGTGTATAGTTTTGTTCCGAATATTGAAATTCATTGTTTTTCAAAGTACCAACTATTGGAAATAAAACCGGAGAATGCTTGCCCCAAAATGTTGGATTCCCTTCCCAGATGAACTCTCGATTATTACTTTTTAACGAAATTAATTCGGCTCCTTTTGAGTTTATTGTTGCAGTGAAATTGCTGTTTTTTATAGTAACTTCCAATTTTAGATGTTTTAAATTTCAATGTAAAAGTAAAAAATAATGATGTTCCAATCCTATCATTTCATAAATCATTTGGCCTAAAAATGAAAAACACCGGCTTTTCAGCCAGTGCTTCCCTGATTAACAAAAACAAAATTACTTAATCGATAACAACCGTGTGGGTGATGAACTCGGTTGCTGTTTTTTTGAATTTTAAATTATAGGTTCCAGCTGTTGCTGATTTGAACTTATAAGTTGTGTTTTTTGTTGTTGGTGTTGTACCGCAATTGGACCCTACATACTTTGATTCAACCTCAATGGTTTTTGTGGTTCCTGCAGTTGTTTCAACATACTTATTGAAAGCTCCACAATTGTTTTCAACTGCAAAAGTCACGTTCAAGGTTAATTCTTGATTTAAATCTCCTGTTTCAGGACCTGTTACAGCCGTAACTAAAGATTTTTTTGTAACCAAAACTGGTGGAGTATTACTATCATCATCACTGCAAGAAGTGAATGCTGATGAAACTACCAATACTAATGCAATTGCTTGTAACTTGAACTTTTTCATAATAATTAAAATTTATTGATTTCCCTAAAGATGCCCAAAACAACAAAGGTTGCTCAAGCAATCTGTTAAAGAAATGTTAGCGATATTTTCTTACAATACAACTGTTTAGTTTTGAATGCATTATCAAAAAAAATTTAACAGAAAAATTTTGGCACAAAAAAAAGCGTTGACCTCTCAACGCTTTTACTACAAACAAACTATATAACAAACTTAACTATACTACAATATTTGATTTGGCAATTTCGGTATCGGCCTGAACGTGAGCTGCATTTGCTCTTCCGCTTGGATCTAAATTTTCCTGCCATTTTGGAATCCATTTTCTAACGGTTTGTGCCGCACTTACTTGTGGATAATATTGATTGAAGATATCCCTGTAATAATAGGCTTCCTTTGTGGTTGGCGTATTGTATGGAAAACGATCTTTGGCTTGTTCCATTTGCAAATCGCTAACCTGACTAGAACAGTAATCAATCAATTGGTCAATCCAGTTGTATCCTACTCCATCGGAAAACTGCTCTTTCTGACGCCATAAAACTTCATCTGGCAAATAAGGAGTTTCTGGTGTGTCAAACGCTTTTCTTAAGATGTATTTTTCAACTCCTTTGTATGTTTTAGGCTGCTTTTCTTCACCTTTGATAAGCATTGCTACATCCAAAAATGCTTTATCTAAAAACGGAACTCTAGCTTCTAAACCATGAGCCATTGTTGACTTATCGGCTCTTAACAAATCGGCAGTAAATAACTTTTGAACTCTTTCGATTGTTTCTTTTTGGAAATCTTCTGTCGAAGGTGCATTTCTAAAATACAAATAACCTCCAAATATTTCATCGGCTCCTTCTCCAGAAAGCACCACTTTTATCCCCCTATCTGTAATTGCTTTTGAAAGGAAATACATTGGCGTACTTGCCCTTACGGAAGTTACATCATAGGTTTCAAGATGCCATATCAATTTATTCAGGATTTCAATTCCTTGATCAATTGTAAAATGAATTTCGTGGTGATCTGTTCCTAAAAATTCAGCTACTTTTCTTGCCGCTTTAGCATCTGGAGCATCTGCATCCAAGCCTATTGAAAACGAGCTTAATTTTTTTCCTTTTTCTGCCAATAATCTTGCAGCAATTGATGAGGTTAAAGAGGAATCTAAACCTCCAGATAATAACACACCAATTGGCACATCACTCATCAATCTTTTTCTTGTAGCTTCGGTTAACGTTTCTCTGATTAAAGACAAATCTAGTTCTCGTGTGGCATTTTTAAAATCCTCGTATTCAGGCTTGTAATATTTTACAAATCCTGTTTTTGGAGTATAATAATGTCCTGGAGGAAAGGTCGAGAACGTCTTGCATTGATCGGTTACTGGTTTCATTTCTGATGCGAAATAAACCCTACCTCTTTCGTCAAGACCATAATAGAGAGGCTTCACTCCCATTGGGTCACGTCCTGCAATAAAATCATCGCCATCAATAACCACAAAAGCAAAATCGCCATCTAGTTTATTTAGAAAATCATAACCGAATTCTTCATACAAATGAACAATAACTTCAGAATCTGATTTGGTTTTAAAAGTATGGTGCTTTAAAATGCCATCTCTCAATTCCTGATGGTTATAAATTTCACCATTATGAACCATATAAGCCGATTTTGTCCCTTTTATAGGTTGCTTACCCGAATGTAAATCGATGATTGACAATCGTTCGTGGCTCAAAATGTGCCCATTTTCTGTAATATGCAAATCACTTTCGTCTGGTCCTCTATGTGACATTCTTTTTGAAAGTGCTTTCACTAATTGTTCGTCTTTTCCTTTTCCAATAATGGCTAATATTCCGCACATAACTTAATCGTATTTTTTGTTTTTAATGTATAAAGCAAATTTGAAGCTTATATTTAAATATTAAAACCAATAATTTATTTTTAGTTATAATATGAAACCATAAAAACAAAATAACAATAAATTAAAAACTAAATTAGCACTAAAAAAAGGGTTTTAGTTATAGATTATAAAAAAACGATAAATTGTGAAGTATGTAAAATTCGAGTGTCAAATTTATCGTATTCTTGAAATTAGGACACGATTTGTTTAATTTGATAATTTGAGCCGTTAATTTCGAAATTAAAACCGATGCAATTACCTAACATCTTGATAGCCAATGGCGATTGTGGAGAAATTCCAAAAACTGTTTTTCCATCAATGGAAATTTTAGATAAAGCAATGCTGATTAAAAAGTAATTCTCATTGGCTTGCACCAAACTTCCAACCACTACTTTATCTGAAATCCTGTTAAAATCAATGTTGGAAAAGATGGTTTTACTTTCTAGAAACTCTTGAAGCTTGTAATTCAATTTTTCTTGTTCTATGTGCATCATGGACAATGCAGTTTCGTGCTTGTCGCCAGCCGAACCTTTGGCATCATTTTTAGAATCTTCGGTCAGGGCCGAAATCATATCCCGAAAAACATCAATCTTGTCCTGAATTTGTTGATTGTAATGTGCAACTACTCTTTCTTTAAAACTCATCTTATCTTTTTTATAAAACAAAAAGCCACAAAGAGATTAAAAAAACCTTTGTGACTTTGTGTCTTTGTGGCAAAAACTTATTTAGAAATCAAATTTATAGCTCGCTCCAAGAACTGCTTGAAATTGCTGAACCGGATAATTCAACCATCTTTCATAGGCTTGATTGGCGATGTTATTTGCTCTTATAAATGCCGTCAATCTTTCATTATGTTTATATCCTAAATTCAAATTTGCATCAAAATAACCATCTAAAGTTTTCAAGCCATCAGTTCCGATTGCTCCAGAAGAATGGTCGAATTGGAAATCCATTCTTTCTCCAACGAAAAATACATTCGCTCCAGCGAACCATTTTTTAGTGATGTTCACATCCAAACTTGTTCCAAACCTTAACTGTGGTAAATTCCAAGCTTCTTCTTGCAAATCATTATTGTAAGTAGCGAAACTTCCATTGATTCCAAAAGCTACATTTTTTGAAAAATCTGCTTTCAATTCTCCAAAAAAGCTGATTGTTTTCATATCATCATATACCACATTAAAAGAGTTTCCGTAAACATAATTCTCATTATTTGGGTTTTCTGAATAATCATTGCTCAAAAATAAGGCTCTGTTTTTCTCACTCAAATACGAACCGCGAACGTTGTAACTTACAGCATTTGATAGTTTCCCTTTCAAGCCTAAATAAATATCATATTGAGCATCTGTTGGAGCTATGAAAAGGTTTGGCGAAACGAATGGGTTGATATTAGTAAAATCCCTGTATGAATTCTGCTTCAAACCACCTTCGGCTCCAGCATAGGCAATCATTAAATCGCCAACCACTTTATAGGAGGCTGTAACGGTTGGATAAAAGAAAAAGTCGCTGTCCGATTCAAAATCGGCTCCGTTTACAATATTTTTTAGTGTGGAAAGATAGACGATGTCAACTCCCAAATTCAAAGTCAAATCGTCCTGCAGGATTTGAAAATTTGGATTTACACCCAAAGTCAAATACGAATGTTCGTTTCCAAAAACAGGAGTTGCTGGATTATCAACATCTGGAAAAGCCTTGTCGAATTTTGTACTCAAATAATCAACCGTGAAATTGGCGGTTATGGCTTTATCTGAAACATCAAATTTTAATGATGGCTTGATGAAGAATCTGTTTTCTTCCGAACCATAGGCGTCCCAAAATCGATTGTATTTAAAACTTCCTTCGTTAAAGAAACTGTCGTTGGCCTTCACTTTTCCGCCAAGGTAAAAATTATGATAGGTTTGCTGTGGATTGATTCCATTGATTAAAGCATTTTGGTCGGCTTCAGGCAAAGTAAATCCGAATAATTCCGGCAAACCATACCAATTATAGACTTGATGCTGATAGCCCATATCGGCATTCCAGGAAAGATTTTGCTGTTTGCTTCCGTAAGTCAAATCCAATGAAGTATCATAGAATTTATCGTCCAGCTTCACTCCTTTTATATTTCCTTGAGAAGATTGGTGGCGAAGCATTCCAGCAACATAATCCGTATTGCTGATATTTTCTGTAATAAAAAGTTCGGCATTTGCAGAGGCATAACTTCCAAAACCTAAAGTTACATAGTTTTTATAGAGGCGTTCCTGAGCCGTTTTATCCACAGAAGCCGCCCTTCCTTTTGAAGGTGTAAATGTAGAAGCCACTGGAAAAGAAAAAATATTGTATTGAATTTCTTCCTTCTTTGTGTTGTCCTCGTCTTCTATCACGGGGGTTTCTTTTACTTTGAATGCATCAGAAATTGTAGGCGTGTAGGGTTTCACCACATTTACAACTTCGGTTCCAATGTTTTCGTCTTTCTTTTGTGCAAAAGTGACTTGCAAACCTGCCAAAAGCAAGATGAATGCAATTTTATATTGAGCTTTATTAGTCATTTTGTTCGGATTGAAAATTAAAATAATTACTTATTAGTTTTGGATAGACGAATTGGTTTTGGCTTCTTCCGCTTTGATAACAGCCAATTCTTTTTGAGCTTCCTCCACGACATCTGGATAATCCTTGAAATTCTTGATCACATTATCCAAAATGTAAGTCGCATTGAAACTGTCCTTTAATCCGTAGAAATTTTTCGCCATTACCACCAATCCTTTTGCACCAAAATATTTATAACCTGAATAATCCTTTGTGAGTTTTTGAACCGATTTGTTTGATTCTTCAAACTTTCCATCTTTGGTTTTGAAATAAGCGTCATAATATAAAGCTTCGGCTGCCATTTCGCCCTTTGCAATGGTCAATAATTTGGCATAAGCTGTTCTGGTCTTCGCTTCGTCATTGGTTTTCACTGCCGAACGTGCTACAATTATTTGTGCATCACTTCGCACTTTATCATCCGTTTTCGGATTTGCCAAAACTTTTTCGGCAGAAGTTACCGCATTTGTATAATCAGCCTTATCGTAATAGGATTTCATCAAATTGGCTTGTGCAAAAGTGATGTTTTGAGGATAATCTGCCTCTGTTTCCAATCTGGTCAAGACCGTAATTGCCTTGTCGTAATTTTTTGCCTTCAAATAAATTTGCGACAAACGAACCAAGGCTTGCTCGGTGAATTCGTTTCGTTGTTTTCCAACAACAAATTCATAATTAGGAACAGCATTGTTTTCTAAACCATCGGCATAATAAAGTTGACCTAGATAGAAATTCGCTTTCAAAGCATGAATACCATTAGGAAAAGAAGCTACATAGCCTGTGAATCCTGAAATTGCCTGCTTGGCATTGTTTTGCAAATATTGCTTTTCGGCCGCTTCGTAGGTGTCGTTATCCAATTCGGCATCGGTAACTTCTACGAAATCAAGCGTTTTTACCCAACTCGCATATTCACTAACTTTTCCGCCATCTACATAAATCAAACGGGCTGTTGAAACGGCTTCTAAAGCTTCTGGAGTATTTGGAAATTCTGCAACAACCTTTTTAAATTTCACCAAAGCCTGATCTGATTTATTTGAATTGTAATAAATCAAACCTTGACGTAAAATTGCTTTCGATGCATAAGATCCGTTTTTATATTCAGATAAAAGCTTGTCATAAGTTTGGATGGCATTGTCAGCTTTATTTTCGGCAGTATAGGTGTTTGCCAACTCAAAATAGGCATCATCACGGTATTGCGATTTTGGAAAATCTTTGACAAACTTGTTTAAATCTTCTATTTTTTTCTCGTTTCGGGCTACAAAACCATAACTAATTGCTTTTTGGAATGCGGCATAATCAGCATCAACTCCTTTTAAATCAATTGCTTTGTTATAGGCTTCCATTGCAGGCCAATATTTTGCAGAAACGAAATGGCTGTCGCCCAAACGAAGATAGGCATCATTCAAACGAACTTTGTCGCCATTATTTGCATCAATATAGGTTTGAAAATTGGTAATCGCTTGATCGTAATTCTTCAATTTAAAATAGGCATACGCCAAATTATAATTGAAATTCTTGTTTTCAGGAGTATTTTTAGCTTCAGCATAACCTGCAAATTGCTTGAAACTCAATAATGATTCGTTGAAATTATCCAAGACATATTCTGTTTCGCCTTTCCAGAAAGTGGCTCTTGCTGTAAATTTTGGATCCCTTGGTTCGGCAATAGATTTTTTGAACATAGCCAAAGCATCTTGATAATTTCCGTCGGTATATAATTCTAAACCTCTATAAAAAGTAACTTTTTGATAGGCTTGCTTGTTGGCGAAACTTTTATTTTTCTCCAATAAAACCAATGCTTCCTTATAGTTTTTAGAAGTGATGTAGGAATTAATGAGCAAGGTTTCAACTTCTGGCTTGTTTGGGTTTGATGGATATTTCTCTATAAAAGCACTCAAAACACTCGGAATACTTTGGTAGGAATTTCCAATTTCATAGCTCAACTTGGCATAATTGAAATAGGCATCTTCTTGAATTTTCAAATCAAAATCCATTTCCGAAGCATTCTTGAAAGCATTCAAGGCCTGTTGTTTTCTGTTGGTTTTCAAATAACTTTCCCCTAAATGGTAATAGGCATTTTGGGCCACGAAATCTTTTCCTTCAATTATCTTATTGAATTGTGCAATTGCATTTTCGTAATCTTTCTGTTGGTAGTAGGCATATCCTAAAATGTAATAATCCGTGTTATTCCATTTTCCTTTTTTGCCTTTGTATTCTGCCAAATAAGGAATTGCCTTGTCGTATTGTTTCAGGTTGAAATAACTTTCCCCGATAATTTTATTCAATTCCGATTTTTCTTGGGCATTTGATTTCGCCATTGCTTTCAATCCCAAATCAATTGCTTCCTGAAATTTTCCGAGCTTGAAATTCATATCCGCTTGGAAATAGGACATTTTTTCTTTGTATTTTTCTTCTCCAGAAACTTGATCAAACTGTTTGGTAGCTTCTTTATAATCATCAGCTTCATAGGCCATAAACCCAAGATAATACTTGGCCTGGGAACCATATTCTTGAGAATTGGCTACTTTATTGAAATAGGCAGTTGCTTGCTTTTTATCTTTAGCCGTAAAAAACACATATCCTTTTTGGAAATTGTATTTATTGATATCTTCTTTACTCAATGTGCTTTCATCCACTCTATCAAACCACTCCAAAGATTGAGGATATTGCCCTTGTTCGAAATAAAAATGGGCCACTTCTATATAAGCCTGATTTTGCTTTGAGCTTGTTGGATAATTCCGAACAAAATCTTCCATCAATTTATCGGCACCTTGCTGGTTGAGTCGGATGGCACAGTTGGCAATATAATAAGCACAATCGGCCTGAACTTCCTGATTGTGGTTTTGCTGTTTAATTTCCTCGAAAATGATTTGAGCCGAAAGGTACTGCTTGTCTTTATAAAGCTCGATGGCTCGGTTGAAATCTCTTAAATCATGGGTATAAATTTCTGATTTCTGGGCAGAAACGGTGGTGGAAACTCCGGCTGTTAAAAGCGGGAACAATATCCAGGAATATTTATGCATCGTGGTTTGGTTTTAAAATTCAAATATATCAAATTCCTAATTGGTATAACGTATCTTTTTAGGGTTTGTTGCTCAAGTTTTCAAGGTTTTTTTGTTAGGCTTTTGTTAAAATCAAATTGCCGGAAGTTCCTTAAAATATATTTTGAATACCAGCGTTATCTTACTACTTTTACAGCAAAACAAATTCTATTATGTCACAACCGGTACTTTTTTTAAGAAATGTAAACATCTACCAAGAAAAAAATATGATTTTATCCAACGTTAACCTTGAAGTTAACCACGGAGAATTTATTTATATTATTGGAAAAACCGGTTCGGGAAAAAGTAGTTTTATGAAAACGCTTTATGCTGATTTGCCTTTAACAGAAGGTCAGGCAAGCATTGTAGATTATGATTTGGCTGCATTAAAAGAAAAAAATATTCCTTATTTGAGAAGAAAAATTGGTATTGTTTTTCAAGATTTCAAACTACTTCCGGACCGAAGTATCAACGAAAATATGTTATTTGTTTTGAGAGCAACCGGCTGGAAAGACACACAGGAAATGCAATTGAAAATTGACGAGGTTTTGGAAAAAGTGGACATGAAGAATTTTTCAAAAAAAATGCCCCATCAATTATCTGGTGGAGAACAACAGCGAATTGCCATTGCAAGGGCCTTGTTGAATGATCCGGAACTAATTCTAGCCGATGAACCAACCGGAAACCTTGACCCTCAAACAAGTGCAGAAGTAATGAACGTTTTGAGAAAAATCAATGAAAACGGAAAAACCGTAATTATGGCCACACATGATTATGCGGTTCTTTTGAAATTCCCTTCCAAGACTTTGAAATGTGAGAACGGGACTATCTTTGAAGTGGTTCAAAGAACGGTTTAAACCTTGCTTATTGTCTTTAGACTTTTAAAATTTAAACAACCCTAATTTGATTGATGCTGCAAAAAAGACAATTGTAATTTCTGGTATTAACATGACCAACAGCGGTTTATTATCCATAATTACAGATTGCTTGTCTCATTTATCAAACTATAGCATCAAGAAGAACATAAGGATAATTGCCCTTGTTCACGATAAATCTTTATTTGATATACCAAACATCGAGTACATCGAATTTCCTAACTCGAAGAAATCGTGGTTTGCCCGACTTTACTATGAATACTTTTATTTTAAGAAATTCTCCAAACAGCTGGATGCCGATGTTTGGTTCTCGCTTCATGATATTTCCCCAAACGTTACCGCCAAAAAGAAATTTGTTTATTGCCACAACCCTACTCCTTTTTTCAAACCAAGCTTAAAGGATTGGCGATTTGGATTCAAGATTTGCTTGTTTTCGCTGTTTTATAAGTATCTCTATCAAATCAATATAAAAAGCAATACAGCGGTGATAGTGCAACAAAATGCCATCAAGTTATCCTTTCAAAAAATGTTTGGAATTGAAAATGTTGTAGTGGGCCATCCTGAAATTGTATTTGAAAATCCAAAAAGAAAAGCAAATCTAAATCCTGATAAAATTCATTTTTTCTATCCGAGTTTTCCTAGAATGTTCAAAAATTTTGAATATATAGTTGATGCCTTTTCAATTTTACCCCAACATATACAATCAAAAATTGAAATTCATTTTACGTTAAACAAAGAAATAAATGCTTATGCCAATTATATTGTAGCATCCGCCAAAAAGTATCCTTCAATAAAATGCATCGGATTGTTGAAGCGTGAAGAAGTTTTAGAATATTACAACACTGTTGATGTACTTTTATTTCCTTCCCGTTTGGAAACGTGGGGTTTGCCATTATCAGAATTCAAACCATTTGAAAAAGATATTTTTGCCATCAATTTGCCTTATGCAAAGGAAACAGTTGGTACTTATGAAAAAGTGCATTACTTTGAACCAGAAAGCCCACAAACACTTGCCCGATTGATCACAGATTTTGTAGAGAATAATCTTGAAAAAAGCACCGTGAACAAAAATATTGAAGCACCCGATTTCAAAAACTGGAACTCGTTATTCGATTTTATTTTTAAAGAAAATTAATATGCCTTTTTTCTCCGTAATAATTCCGCTCTACAACAAAGAAAACTATATTCAAGAAGCTTTGAAGAGCGTTTTGATTCAAGATTTTCAGGATTTCGAGATTGTTATTGTAAACGATTGCTCGACTGACAATAGTCTAGAAAAAGCCAATGAAATCATATCTGAAAAAATAAGATATGTCAACCACGAGCAAAATAAAGGCCTTTCGGCTAGCAGGAATACAGGAATTAGGAATGCAAAAGCACAATATGTTGCTTTTTTAGATGCAGATGATATTTGGAAACCTCAATTTCTTCAAAAAATAAAAGCTCTAATTGATGCATTTCCTGAAGAATCTTTGTTTGCAACCACTTATTTCGAAATTTATCCTGACAATTTAGTATTGCCACCAAGTGTAAAATCTGATGATTTAAAAAAGGAAGAAATGTATTTAATTACAGACTATTTTGCTCGAAGCAACAGTCAGCCATTATATATTCCTTCGAGTTTATGTGCCAATAAAAACATCTTTGAAAACGTTGGATTTTATGATGAAGAAATTACTTTTTCAGAAGATGTGGATTTCAACATTCGAGCAAATTCTTATTCCAATTTAGCTTTTTACAACGCCTCAGAAGTTGGATATACCATTTTTTCTGAAAATCAAATTACGACTTCCGGAATCAAGGGAAAGAAGATACCGGATTTAAAATATACAACCTTAGAAAAAGAAAATCCAGCTTTAAAAAAATATATTGATTTTGAGCGTTATGTTTTAGCTAAACAATGCAAATTAGCCGATAGAAAAGTAGAATTTAAAAGTTTCGTCAATTCAATTGACTATAAGAACCTGACTTTTTTTCAAAGAATATTACTTAAGATGCCCAAATCAATCTTGCTAATGATTAAAAAAACAAAAATTTTTTTGTTATTAAAAGGCTGGAAGATAACATCTTACTAGGAATTATTTTTTATTATAATCTAGAAAATCAGCATAATCTCTGATGTAATCTTCTTCACTAAAAACTTCTGAAGCCAGAACCAAACAAACTGATCCTGAAGAAAAATTCTCTAACTCCCTCCAAATATTTTCATGAATAAGCAAACCTTTATCGGGTTTGTTAAGCGTTATTTTTTTTGTTTCTTTTGGAGTTTTTAAAACTACATCAAAACTACCAGAAACCGCTATCAGCAATTGTTTCAAGTTTTTATGAGCATGACCGCCCCTATGAGAAGTACTTGGAACATCAAAAAGATAATAAACTCTGTTGATGTCAAATGGAATTGTGTCATTCTCTATAATAGCAAGATTTCCCCGATAGTCTTCTCTCTTTGGAATTTCTATAATTTCTATATTCATAAAGCTAACTTACGTATATTTTAAATAATCCAACCATTGCTTACCAATATTTTCCAATGCAAATCTTTGTACACTTTCTACAGCATTCGATTTACAATGCTCATACAACTCCTGATTTTCTACCATTTCGTTCATTGCTTCCGTTAGCTTCAAAACGTTTTGATCTTCTACCAAAAGCCCATTATGTTGATGCGTGATAATTTCATTTGGCCCCGTAAAACAATCAAAAGAAACTACTGGTGTTCCTGTCGCTAAACTTTCAACAATTACATTTCCAAAACCTTCATTCCTACTGGATAAAACTGAAAATAAAGCATTCTTTTGATAGGGATAGGGATTTTTTTTAAACCCTTTAAAGACTATTTTATCTGCTATTTTTTTTTGTTCTGCCAATAATTTCAATTCTTTTAATAGGTATCCTTCTCCTAAAATCAAAAGTTTAATGTTGTTTTGAGGAAGAATCGAATCTGAATAAGCTTCAATGAGCTTATCAAATTGTTTTACCCTATCATTCATTCTGCCAACGGCTATTATGTAATTTTTTTCTTCAGGAACAAATTGGTTACTTCTAATTTCAATTTCTTTTAAATCAAAAGGATTGTAAATTGTTTGAGTAGAAATTGGCAACATTTTATTTACTCTTTCTTTAATGCCATTGCTAACTGTTATGATTTTTGCCGCACTGTATATCCATTTGGCTAACCTCTTATTTTTAGGAATATAATACTCTATGATACCGCTATGAACAGTATAAATGACTGAGGTATTGTAAGCAAAGTAAGCAATCAAAAGTTCGTTTATAGTGTTAACCCGAATTCTAAAATCAATTATGAAGTCAAATTTATGCTGTTTTAAATATTTTCTCCATCTATAAAATTTCTTCAGTTTATCGAGAATAGTTGCATTTTTCATTTTCCCCAAATTCAACAATTCGCCTGAATAGTTGTATGAAACATCATCAAAAAGAATAATATTATGGACTGAAATACCATTCCTGTTAAAAAAAACAGACAGTGTAGCATGCACTTTTTCAGCACCTCCACCTCCAAGGCAATCCCCTACAAGTGCAATTTTAAAGTCTGTTTTTTCTTTATTCATTTTTGAATTCCTATTTTCGTAAACAAATATAGAACACTTAACTGAATTTATGCAAAATACTCCCCTGGTAACTGTTGTTTGCTTGTGTTACAATCACGGACAATTTGTTGTTGAAACTTTGAATTCGGTTATCAATCAGACCTATCCAAACATTGAGTTGATCATTGTAGACGATTGTAGTACAGACAACTCTGTAAATATCATCCGGGAATGGCTCAAAGAGCATCCCAGTATTCCATTTATTGCAAACGAAAAAAATCTGGGCAATACTACAGCATTCAATAAGGCTTTTAAAATTTGCAACGGAGATTATATCATCGATTTGGCTGCCGATGATATCCTGATGGAGTATTGTGTAGCCATGCAAATCAATCAATTTCAAAATTCTGCTTATGAGAATGTAGGAATTGTATATGGAGGATTGGAACTTATCGACGAAAATAACCACTTAATTGGAAACTTTTTTGAAATCTACAACACCAACACTTCCGGAAAAGACAACAGGTCTGGCGATATATACAAAGGCTTATTGAACATGCAAAACAATGTTTGTTCCGTTTCATCGATGGTAAAAAGAGAAGTGTATGATCGTTTTTCAGGATACGATGAAAGTCTGGCCTACGAGGATTATGACTTGTGGATAAAAACAGCGCGTTATTATAATTTTGATTTTATTGATACTACCCTAGTGCGAAAAAGGGAGCTAAAAACTTCAATGACTTCTTACAGATCACGAAGGTGGAACAAGAAAACTTGGAAACTAGGTTTCTCAACTTATAAAATTCTATTAAAAGCATTACATCTAAACCGAACAAAAGAGGAAAATAGAGCCATGCTCAAGAGAATCCGTCTCGAAACAAAAATCGCTATTAGAACGGGTAATGTCTTGTTGGCTTTAAGGTTTGTTTGGTTGGAAATGAGAATACGAATATTGTTGTTAAGGTAAAAAAAGGATAGAAAATTCTATCCTTTTATCTTTTTAAATTTAAGATGCTTATTTTTTAATAAACTTGAGTGTTTCGCTATAATTAATCGAGAATAACCTAACAAAATACATCCCAGAAGCAAGATTAGGAAGATTTATTTCAAAAGTATCGGTTAAATTATCAGCTTGATATACAGGTTTTCCTAGAACATCATATACAACAATAGAAATATTTTTTATGGTCTTGTCTTCTAAAGAAATATTGAATGATCCTGTATTGGGATTTGGGAATAGTTTAGAACCATTTGATCGAACTGCTGTTTTCTTTTGTTGAGTATTGGATCTCGAAACATTATTCATTTCTGAACAAGTAATATCAATATTCTCATTAACCTTTAAGTCTATAAAACCATATTCATTGGGTTTAAAATCTGAATTTTGTAGAACTTCAATACTGTTTCTTGCTACGAAATTGGATGTATTTTTATCTCTAAAAATTTGATTCGAAATAGTTAAGTTGTTATTTATATTTTGTAGATCAAAATTAAACCTATAAAAATCTTGCCCATCTATTAAGGCATTACCATTAGGATCCATTGCTTCACTAACAAATTCGACAGCATCACCAGTTTCTAACTTTCCAGACCCTATCCTGCCAAGAAAATAACTGTTATATGGATTTGACTCTATGTTTTTAGAGTTTAACTGTAAAATATCTTTAACTTCATCAGGATTCAAACATCTATTTAGAGAAAGCATAAGACCTACTGTACCGGCAACTTGTGGTGAAGCTTGAGATGTACCACTCCCATAGTGGTGTGGGAGTCCAGTGATAGGATCTATATTACCTAAAACATACCATGGATAAATCATAATTTTCCATCCAGGTGCACAAATATCAACTTTTTCATTTGTTGTGTGTCCATCCCAATAGGGTGTATAATAGACTCCGTTTTGGTTCATTACGCCTGTAGGCGTTATCATATCTTCAACGTGCCATGAAACGTCGCCGAAAGTTTCATTAGTAACTTCATCTCCAATATTTTTATTTTTATGATTAACCGACGTAACAGAAATAACATGATTATAAGATGCTGGGTAAGCATAAACCAAGTAATTAGGGGCGTATTGGAGTGCATAAGAATTTTGATTTCCCGCAGATGCGACTAAAACAACACCCATCTCATAAATCTCGTCTATAACCCCCTGATAAGTAGTCAAATTAGGGTCAGTACTTAAAAAACTCCAGCTCATATTTATAACTTTTGCACCTGCTTGGGCTAATAATAATAAATTATTATAATTTCCATACTGAACGCCTAAAATACTACAATCGGAGCAGACACCTACAGTTCCTTGCCCATTGTTTCCTTGACCTGCTGCTAGGCCAGCTACTGAAGTTCCGTGAGGTCCCGCTCCTCCAGGACTAGTAAGATTATATCCATATGGGTACGATGTCAAAAGTGTTGTTTTCCCACTGAAATCACTATCCAAAATATTTATATAACTGTCCGATATTCCAATTTTAACCTTGGGATCTCCAAAAGTATAATCCCAAGCTTTAGGAACATTTATGTAATCATAATTACTCATACTTAAAGGAACTCCTAAGTTTGCAACCGGACTTGTAGTTCCGTAATCGTTAGGATATGAATTCGATAATTCGTATTTCATATTAGTTATATCTTCGCCTTTCAGATACTTTTCAGGAAAGCGAATAAGCATTTCGTTCATTAATTTATCACTACTGGAAACTACAGTAAAAATATTTAGATTTTTTTGCCATCTTGAAGCAGGGAACGATTGATGAAAACTACTAATTTCATAATTACTAAAAAATGCTTTTTCATTGATATCGTTACCACTATATACTAATTTGCCATTAACTTGATTGAAATTAGGAGCTAAATTATAATCTGATAATTCAATATGAAAAATATACTGGCAATATGAGTTAGAAGCTAGTAACAGAAATAGTAATATCTTTAAATTAATTTTCATAATTAATTATCTTTAATTTGACTTTTCACTACTTGCAATTCTTTATTCATTTCAATTATATACAAAGTCAATTCTTCAACTTTTTGTAACAAAAGTTTATTCATTTCTCCTAATTCAATTCCATTTTGTTCTACATCTTTAGCAGATGGAATATCTTTCAAATGCCCCTTCTCAATAATATGTTTTTCAACTTCTTCCAATGTTGGCAGTCCATAATCTTTTTCAAAAACATAGTCAGCCCATGTAGTGTAAACTTTTACTCTATTTGCTCTAATAGCTCCATCAACAGAAAGCCTGTAAGTATCAGGTCCATCAACAAAATTTGAAGTTCCAATACCAATATTAGAATCTGTTAATATATTACCTTCAATTAACGCACTACCTCCTTTTACACAAAACTTGTGAACTAAACTTGGTGTGTAGCTTGAATAATCTCCAATAACAACTCTTGTATTTGGTTTAGGCATTTGCAATATAATACTCTCATTCCCATAATCGAGAACTCTGAATACCTCTGCTTCATTCTTATCATATAATGTTAAAGCACCAGAACCTCCTTGTGATGCTGATACAACAAACCTTGCAATATCATTACGATTTTGTAATGAAAACCAAAAACTTGGATTGACCCTTGTTGGTGTACTTTGCTGATCAAAAAAATTAAATGTTTTTGTATTATTTAATGTATTAACAACCGTTCCAGCTGACAATACATTTGTCGATTTTAGTTCTTCATCTACATTTGCAAAAACAGTCCCATTAGGAATAGATTTTGGAAATGATGCTCCTACAGCTATTATTTGGCCATCAACATCAAGCATTGAAGTAGGATTTAATTTTCCAATACCAACAAATCCTGTACCCCCATGAATAAAAAATTCAGAGTTAGATGTTGCAGGAGTAAATGTTAAATTTCTTCCTCCTAGTGTCACTTTTCTATGGCCTGCTAATGAGCCATCACTTGTATAAAGTGTTTGGGATAATCCCATTGCAGAAATTAAAAATGTTCCGATAAATAAAATTTGTTTTTTCATAAGTGTTGTTTTTATTTTAATAATTATCCTATAAATTTAAACTAAAAAAACACAAAAACAAATAGATAAACAATTATATTTCAATTAGATAACATCAAGAACATTTTAGTAAAAACTGAAGTTGATCTTTTTTACGTAAACAGGAATTGTATTATCACATATTTATACCTATTTTTAATTCCTTATCTTAGTAACGTAAAATAGTTAAACTTAGAATATGAACTTAATATATGATTTTGAAATTTAAAAGATATTAAATTTAATCTACAAAAATTCGAATATTATTTTAATGATTAAATTAATGTAGATACTAGCGTTTTTTTTAATCATAATAATTATAAAAAAATTATAATTTATGATTTTGAACTTCTAAATTTACCCTTTTAAAACTCTTTTGATGAAACGTCACTATTTCTACAAGTATCTTTTCTTTTTCATAGTAGCTTTTTATTCCTTAATACTCAGCCAATTTGGAATGGAAAATTATGATACTGGTTATATTCCTAGTTTTTCTTGGAGAATTATTAATGGAGAAGATGCTTATCAAGACTTTATTTACAAAGGCCCACCTGTTACATTATACCTAAATGCATTGCTTATGAAGCTGCTTCCAATATCGGGACAGTTCTTTTTATTTAGAATAATTACTTATGTAATTTTTTCTATACAAGTATATTTATGTGTATCGGCATTCGATAATTTATATGATTTTAAAGCTATTAGAATAAACAAATGGGCTGTTATGTGTATTTGTTTTATGGTTTCATTATTAAATTTCTCACCCTACCCGTGGCCTACCTTAGACGGGCTTTTCTTTGTTTCAATAGCTTTTTGGCTAATGTCTGAACAAAAGCAATTTCAATTCTTTAAATCTTTCACAATTGCTTTTCTGTGTCTTTTATGTGCTTTTACTAAGCAATCATTTTATTTAGTTCCTTTTCTTTTCATACTTTGGTTTCTTATTGAATATGGTTTGAAAAAAGCAATTATATTTTCAATCCTAACACTATTTTTATTGAGTATATTCCTTTTAGTTATCTCATCTATTACAAGCTTGAGTAATTATGCAAATCTAACTACGGGAGAAACAACACTTCAACAATTATACAATACTGGATTTAGCAATTATGTATTTATGCCTTGGCACTTATCTTTACCAATCTTTATTCTAATTGGTTTAAGCATATTTTTTTATCTTAAAAAAACAAAACAAGAATTTACGGTACTAGCGAAACCATTCAAAGTAGTTTTTCTTATACTTTTTGCCATTAGCATTTTTCTTTCTTTCTTTAAAATTGAATTAGCATCTAGAGTTGGATTCAACACTGGCTGTATTGGTATTTTATATCTGTTTTTTTTTAAGAAAAAAAACTTCAAATATATTTTCCCCTTAATTGTAAGTTTAGGCATTAGTTGGTCTGTTTCAATAAGTTTGGGCTATCCTTACCCAATCTTATTTGCTACAGGAATTATTTTAACACTAATTATTGTTTTATACAATATGGAAATATTTTACTTTAAAGTATATATTCTTTCAACATTATCAATATTGCTAACCTCTATAGCTCTAGTTGCTTTTTCATATAACTTATACCCCTATAGGGAAAAAAATATTTTTAATCTAACTTATTCACTTGGAACTATTTCTCCCAAACTAAAATATATTAAAACCAATAAAGAAAATTTTGAAAAGCATCTTGATTTAAAAGAGCTCATAAAAAAATATGGCAATAGTATTATAGTTGCTCCAAATTTCTGTATGACTAATTATATTTTTGACAAACAGAGTCAACTCCCAGCAGATTGGATAATCAACACAGAAGTAAATAGAGAATTCGATAGATTTATCAAGTTAGCCGCCAAAAAAGAAAACTATGTATTTCTAGAAAAATCTTTTGTAAAAGAAAAATCTTTTTTAGTAGACGAAGATGCTGATTCTAGCTATATTGGAAGGTATATATATTTTAATTTTAAAAAGGTAGATGAGACCGAACACTTTTTAATTTACAATTCATTAAAAAAGAAATGAAAAAATATTTGAAGCTTATTCGTGTTGAACAATATATTAAAAATGCTTTTGTTTTTGCACCACTGTTTTTTGGTAAAGCATTTCTAAACCCATCCCAATTATTGAGTACTCTTATTGCTTTTACTCTATTTTGTTTCGCAGCTAGTAGTATCTATATTCTTAATGACTATTTTGATATAGAAGAAGACAAACTTCATCCTGAAAAACGCAATAGACCTTTGGCTTCAGGGACAATCAGTATTCGAAATGCATTTATCCTGATGGTTATATTTTCAGTCGGAACATTAATAACATCTTACTATTTTTCATTTTATTTATTTCTCATATTATCATTTTACATTTTCCAAAATTTCCTTTATTCAAGGTGGCTGAAGCATATCGCAATATTAGATGTAAATATTATCGCAATAGGATTTGTTCTTCGAATACTTTCTGGTGCAATAGTAACCGAAATAAAGCTTTCCATCTGGATATTGCTAATTACTTATATTTTTGCTTTATTTATCGGATTTGCGAAAAGAAGATCGGATGTAATTTTAGCTCAAAACGGACAAAAAGTTCGTAAAAATATTGACGGATATAATCTAGTTTTTATAGATATTACACTTGGTGTCCTATCTTCTGTACTTATTGTAAGCTACATTTTCTATTGTATTTCTCCAGAGGTCCAAAAAAATTATCATTCGGAACTACTTTATCTTTCTATACTTTTTGTAATCAATGGTATTCTCAGGTATTTAAAATTAGCACTCGTAAATCAATCAACATATTCCCCAACCTTAATTGTTTTAAAAGATTTTTTTTTACAAATTATTATATTGTGTTGGATTCTTTTAATGAGCTATTTATTATATGTCAATCCATGAAAACACTTGCGCTTTTTGATTTTGACGGAACACTATATAAAAAAGACAGCCTAATTGAGTTTACTAAATTCAGCAAAGGTGTTTTTGCGTTTTACGGAGGAATAATCTTTCTATCTCCTTATCTAATTGCCATGAAGATTAAATTAATGTCTAATGAAAAAGTAAAAATTAAGTTTATCTCATATTTTTTTGGTCGTATGAAAGAAGCTGTTTTTTTAAACTTTTGTGAGAGTTTTGCTTTAAATCATATAAGTAAAAATCTAGACCCTAAACTTTTTTTTTCTTTTATCAAACACCTTGAAAATAGAGACACTATTTATATAGTTACCGCTTCAATTCCCGAATGGATAGCTCCTTGGAGTAATAAATTTGGCGTGGAGGTAATTGGAACAAAAATTGAAATTATAGATTCATCATTGACTGGAAATTTTTCTTCTAAAAATTGCTATGGCAAAGAAAAAGTCAATCGGATTACCCATGAAATTAACCTTGATAATTTTACTTCTATATATACTTATGGTTCGGGAAAAGGTGACGCCGAGATGTTAAAACTTTCTAGACTCTAGTTATCAATTCTTTTAAATAAGGTTTTTCTAAAATAAAGAACTAAAACAACAAGATAAAGAAAATAAGTAATACAATGTGCCATAACAACACCTTCAACTTCATACATTCGAGCTAGAAAATAGCTGGATAACAAAAACATAACTAAAGATAGTATTTCTGTTACAATAAACGCCTTAGTCATTTTTTTAGCAATAAACTGATACGCTAATATAAGGGAAGCGACCTTAAAGGCATCTCCTAACAGTTGCCAAAAAAACAATCCTTCTACGGGGATAAATTCTTTTGTGAATAATGCTCTAATTATAAAAAAACGCAAAAAATAGATTACTGTTAGCCCAATGATAAACACTGGAAGAATGATTTTAAAAAAATTCCAAAACAAAGCACTCGTTTCTTCCATTCTTTTGGCAACAGAAAGCTTTGGCAAATAATACACTGATATCAGTGTGGTAACAAACATCAAATAATAACCTGAAATTCGGGTTATAGACTCCCAATAACCAGCTTCTTGTATTCCTACAGTAGCAATAACATTTTTACGAATCGTGAGATAAACAAACGACCCAAAAATCCCTGAAAAAAAAGCCATCAACGAATAGGAGGAGAGGTCTTTTATAACTGAAAAATCAAATTTATTCTTCCTTACTATGTTCAAGATTAGAAATTCTTTATTGATAAAATACAAGGTAACAAAGAATAATAAGGAAGGTGTTATGACAATGGCTAACAAAGCTCCAACGGTTTGAAAACGTGTAATTAGCAAAAGAGAAACTAGTATGCCAATAATATTACCAATAATATTAATGTAAATAACATTCTTAAATTTTCCTAAACCATTAATAATTGCTAAAAAAAATATCGATAAGGTATAAAATGGAATAGCTATTGCCAAAACCTTGAAAACAAAGGAATATTGATAATCGTCTCCAAAGATTTTATGATTGAAAAAATCTGCAAAAAAAAGCAAAGTAATACTCAACAGAATGGCAACAGCTAAAAATGCAATAAAAACAGTTGAAAGTATTTTATTCAATCTTTCTGTATAATCCTTATTTTCTGCAACAGTTTTGATAATACCTCCATTCAAACCAATTGTGGCAATACTCTCTATGGAAGTCATAAAATTTCGCATATTACCAACCAAGGCCATACCTGCTGGGCCAACAAAAACCGCTATAACTTTTGAAGTAATCAATCCAATACCAATTTTAATCAAAATGCTCACACTGTTGAGTGAAGAGATTTTGAATAATTGCGTTTTCAGTATTTTTTTGATAAAATTCAAATTAATATTGATTTAAAATCTTAACAACAAAATCAATCTCCTCCTCCGTCATAACCGGACTTATAGGTAAACTCAAAACTTCATCGTGCATTTTTTTTGTTATTGGAAATGACAAATGATTAAACTGTGCCAACGCTTTCTGCTTATGAGGCGGAATTGGGTAATGAATCATGGTTTGAATTCCATTTTCGGCTAAATAATTTTGCAATTCATCTCTTTTTTGAGTTCGGATGACAAACAAATGAAAAACATGATTTTCTGAACCATCATAAAAAGGCAAGACTATCTTACTGTTTTCTATTTCGGATAAATAACGTTTTGCAATGGTTCTTCTGATGGCATTTTCCTTGTCCAGATAAGGTAATTTCACACTTAAAAAAGAAGCCTGGATTTCATCCAGACGGGAATTTACACCTACAAAATCGTTTTGGTATTTTGTTTCAGAGCCATAATTCCGTAGCGAATAAATCATTTTTGCAAGCTCGTCGTCGTTGGTTGTAACAGCTCCAGCATCGCCTAAAGCTCCTAAATTTTTCCCTGGATAAAAACTAAAACCTGCGGCATAACTTAAATTTCCGGCTTTTTTTTCTTCCATCTTCCCACTTCTAACTCCCATCTTACATCCATGTGCCTGTGCAGCATCTTCAATAACCAATAAATTATTTTGACTAGCAATCGTATTTATTCTTTCCATATCAGCCAATTGTCCATAAAGATGAACGACCAAAATTGCTTTCGTTTTTGGGGTGATGGCTTGCTGTATTTTTTCAGGATCTATATTGAATGTTTCCTCATTTGGCTCCACCAAAACGGGAACCAAATCGGCTTCAATAATTGCCAGAATCGAGGCGATATAGGTATTTGCAGGAACAATCACTTCATCTCCTTTTTGCATTTTTCCGAGTTGGATTGTTGCTTTGAAAATCAAGACCAAGGCATCAAGTCCGTTTCCGACACCCATGCAATGTTTTGTGCCGCAATATTCGGCAAATTCCTTCTCGAAAACTTTTACACTTTCACCAAGAATATACCAGCCTTTGTCCAGAAAAGCTTCGAACTTTTTCTGAAACGCTTCTTCATATTGCAGATTTATTTTGTGGAGGTCGAGAAATTTTATCATAGCGAAAGGGAATAAAAATCCTGATTATAAACCGAACATCCTAACTCTTCTTTTTGCTTCAACAAGCCCGTATTATAGCCTTTTTCGTTGTTTTCGGTCACAGTTCCCATATCAAAAAAGGAAACTTTATCCTTAAATTCATTGATTAAATTTATGAATAGAAAATCCAACGCTCTAATCTTTTCGCCTTGTAAAGTTGTAGCTCCATATTGTGATTTGACTACATTTCCGAAATGAAAAAGGGTGATTCCGGCAACAATTTCATCTTCAAAATAAGCATTATATTGGATGATATTTTCAGGGAATCTGTCTCCCAACAACTGTATTTCCTCTTTTGTATGAACCGGATTTGTATCGTGCTTTTCCTGCAATCGCGGAACCAAAACCCTATCCCAAAACGATGCAAACGAATTTTCTTTTCTTATTTCAATATCCATTTCTGAAATACGCCTAAAATGCTTCATCTTGCTTTTGGAAATTTTAAGTTCAGTCCGAAAATCAATCGCCAAATTCAAATCTTTTCGATATAAAACAGCCTTTTTCTGAAATAAAATATAATCAATTTCAAGCGAAGATTTCTTGCTGTAGATGGAAATTATCGGCTTGTAGAAAATGGTCTTGAAATTGTTTTCTTTCAAAAAAAGAATCAAATTATTGAAAACAGTCTCAACTTCTTCTGCATTTAATTTATCGTCATACACCAAACCGCCATACGTCAAACCTTGATGCGAAAAAAGCGTGTCCTCAATCCGATTGGCAGGCAAAACAGCCACCCATTTTTTATCTTCTTCTACAATCAATGAAAAATCCTGAAAACGATCCTTATGGTAGTCCATAAAATCCCTATGAAACAGGAAGGTAGCATTTTTGGCATTGCTTATAAAAGCATTCCAGGATTCAAAATCTTTGGATTCGTAGGGTCTGACGGTGTAGTTTTTCACATTCAAAATTTAAACATCGGAAAATTACGAATTAGGAATTAAATATGAGGAATTAAAAATTAAAAAATACATTCAGAAATCTATTTGACAGGAATCTTTCATTTACAAATTATTACTATCTTTAAAATCTTAAAAACAAATCACTTTTAGTGAAACTGAAATTACTACATATTTATTGCCTTCTTTTTGTTCTAACTGCCTGCAAAATAGTTGCCCAGGATATTTCGCTTTATCAGCAATTCAACGGACGATATGATTTTACGGCCGTGGGAAACACGCTAAATCCTGTAGAAAACAATACGTCCTCCATCTGTAACATCTTCAATACATCATCAGAAACTTTGGTTCTATCTGCCGGAGATGTGGTGGAAAAAGCCTTTTTATATTGGGCAGGGTCTGGAACTGGAGATCTTGAGGTGAAATTGAACGGTGTTACCATCAATTCCCAACGAACTTTTCCGCTTTTCAAAAACAACCTTAATTATTTTTGTGCTTTCGCAGATGTGACCACACAGGTTCAAAATACGGGTGCTGGAAATTATACCCTTTCTGAATTTGATTTGGCGAATCTTGTTGGAGCTGGTTCTGGTTATTGCAACAACAGTACTAATTTTGGCGGTTGGGCAATTGTTGTGATTTTCAAAAACGAAAATTTACAAATGAACCAACTCAATGTTTATGATGGTTTGCAAGGGGTTTCCAATACAGATACTAATATAACGCTTACTTTAGACAACCTAAATGTTTTAGACAATGCTGGAGCAAAAATTGGTTTTGTGGCTTGGGAAGGTGACAGAGACTTGTCTAATGACGAAAACCTAACCTTCAACGGATTTGATTTATTCAATGATTTGAATCCTATAAACAGTGTGTTTAACGGAACTAACAGTTATACAGGTTCAGAAGAAATGTTCAACATGGATTTGGATGTTTTTAATATAGAGGAATTCATCCAGATTGGACATCCAACGGCAATCATAGAGCTGACTTCACTTCGGGATTTTGTGATGATCAGCACCGTTATTTCCAAACTCAACAACCAGCTTCCGGATGCTACTATTGAACTCCATAGTGCCAATAACGAGTGTTTTTCGAGAAGAGTGATTGTTGATTATACCGTCAGTAATTTCAACAGTACCGATGTGCTTCCTGCCGGAATCCCGATTGCCATCTATGCAAATGACATCTATATTGAATATGATGAAACCACCCAGCCAATTCCTGTCGGCGAAAGCCAAAACAAGACCATAACCTTGAATATTCCCGAAACAATTCCAGATGATTTTACATTGACGTTCATTGTGGATGAGTTTCAAAATGGCGAAGGAATCCAGAAAGAACTTGATGAAGACAATAATGTTTCGAATACATTGGAAGTTTCCCTTATGGGAAGTGTTGCCTTTAATTTGCTCGAAGATATCACGATTTGCAATGCCGGTTTAGGAAAAACTTCTTTTGATTTTTGGGATTATATTGATGCCGTGAAAACCAATCCTACTGATGTGGTGAGTTTCTACACCAATTTTCAAGAGGCTTTGATAAAGGTAAATGCGGTTCAAGATCCTGCTAATCATATCGTTCAAGCCAATCCAGAAGAGATTTTTGTGAGGATTGAAAACGACCAATGCTACTTAACAACTTCCTTTCTATTGAAGACTAAAAATTGTCCGCCAAAAGTTTACAATTATGTTTCTGCAAATAATGATGGCGACAATGATACTTTTTTTATAGAAGGCTTGCGGGATGTTTTTGTGAATTTTCAACTTCAGATTTACAACCGATGGGGTGCTTTGGTTTGGAGTGGCAACAACACTACTGAGGACTGGTATGGCTTTTCAAATGAAGGAAGTAGAATTTCAGGCGATAAATTAACGGAAGGAACTTACTATTACATCCTCAACTTGAATGACCCGGAATATCCGAATGTGTTGACTGGTTTTATTCACTTAACACGATAGAAACCGACACTTTTTAAGTCATTACTTCTTTTCCAAAGCCGGAAGGTACCATTTGAATTTCACCGCCATCAAACGTAATACAATCATTACCAAGGAAGTAATAAGATACAAAACATCTTGATTGAGATTCAATTCCCTCAAACCAAAGAATAAAACTCCACCAATTATACAAATCGTGGCATAGATTTCCCTCCTGAAAATTACAGGAATGTCGTTGCAAAGAATGTCGCGAATAACTCCACCGAAACAGGCTGTCATCGTTCCCAAAGCAATACAAATCACAGGATCAAGACCAATGTTAATTCCTTTTTCTAATCCGATTAAAGTGAAAACGCCCAAGCCAATTGTATCAAACAGAAATAATGATGTTCTCAATCGGTCTAATTTCTTTCTGAAAATAACTGCCAAGAAAAATCCAGCTGTAATGAGATATACATAATTCAAATCCAGCATCCACCCTACCGGAGTTCGTCCGATCATGATGTCACGCAAGGTTCCGCCACCAACCGCTGTCACAAAGGCAATGATAAAAACCCCAAACGGATCGAGCTTTTTGTTCATGGCCGTCAAAGCTCCCGACATTGCGAAAGCCATAGTACCGATGATGTCGAGTAGATAGAACATTTTAGATTTTAGATTTTAGATTTTAGATTTGGAATTGAGGATTTGGAATTGAGGATTTGGGATTGAGGATTTGGGATTGAGGATTTGGGATTTGGGATTTTCGCAACCAACAACTGATAACTCATAACTGACAACTCCTCCTACATATTCTGAGTATAATAATTATAATCCTTCAAAACCGTCTTGATAAAATCTGCATCATTTCCGGATTGGTTTTTAATTCCCGTTACGGTTTCAATTTTATCTTTTAATTTTCTTGTAATTTCATAATCTTGGTGCTTTTTGGCCCTTTCAAAATTATCTTTTATGATCCTCACATCATTATCGGAAAGCTTGATTACCAATGGATAAACAGGGACGTAATCGTCGTTTATATCTTCGAGAATCGTACTGTTTATGCTGATGTCGTTTTTTAGACTTATAATGGCTGTACCAGCGGCAATGTCTCCCAAACGTTGCGATTTATCGGTAACTACTATAGAGATAAAACCCACTGTACCCGACGTGAAAACAATATCTACCAGCCTGAAAAGCCATCTAACAAAATAATCGCCAAAACTGGCCTGATAACCATCAATTTTTACAACCTTAATCTTTAGCAATCGTTTTCCGAGGGTTTGTCCATCAAATAAACTTTCCCAAAAAATACTGTAGAACGTTATAGGAATAGTAATAAGAACCATAATTGCACCAGCCGACCAACCGTCCATTTTGTCCATTGCATCACCTAAACCTGAATAATACAAGAGCGTCATGGCTACAATAAAATAGGCAATAATAATCAGCAAATCGGTTCCAAATGCCAATATTCGCTGGCCAATTGAAGCTGCTGTAAAATTTATGTTTACATTTTGTGTTGTATTTATAGATAATTCTGACATATTTTATATTTTAGCCTTTAATGAGAGAAGTTGCCTTCATAAAACAAAATAAAGAAAAATGGCTTGAATTTGAGCAGGCTATTTTCGGTAAAGCTAAAAAAAATCCTGATGAAATGGCTGGTTTATACATACATTTAATCAACGATTTGTCGTATGCTCAATCCTATTACCCTAAAAGTAAGACTGTTGTCTATCTAAATTATTTGGCGTCACAGATCTACCAAAAAATCTACAAGACCAAAAGACAGGAAACCAACCGCATCGTTTATTTCTTTTCTACTGAAATACCTTTGCTGATGTATCACTACAAAAGATATGTCTTGTATGCTTTCCTGCTGTTTTTTCTCTTCGTTGGCATGGGTGTTCTCTCTGCAAAGTATGATGACAATCTCGCCCGACTCATTATGGGCGACGAATATGTAAACAAAACCCTAGAAAACATCAAAAACGGCGATCCTGTTGCCATCTACAAAAGCGGAAGTAACTGGGGCAGTTTTATCGGAATCACGATGAACAATCTTCGGGTTGGAGCCATTTGCTTCCTGTTTGGAATTTTTGGAGGAGTTGGGACTTTCTATATTTTGCTTCGAAATTGCATGATGCTCGGTTCGGTTCAATATTTCTTTTATCAAGAAGGTGTTTTTTGGGAAAGTGTCCAGGGAATCTGGCTTCATGGCTCGATGGAGATTTTTGCCATCGTGATAGAATCGGCAGCCGGACTTTTATTGGGTGCTTCCATCCTATTTCCAAAAACCTATTCGAGATTCACTTCCTTTAAAATGGGAATGAAAAACGGGCTGAAAATTTATTTGAGTACCATTCCATTTACCATCGCGGCAGGTTTCATAGAAGGTTTTGTAACAAGATATTCACTTGAAATGCCCAATTGGCTGAATGTTCTCATCATCCTTTTTACCCTATCACTCATTTCATTCTACTATTTGATTTTGCCTTTTATGGTGGCCAAAAAATTAAAATCCCAAAACATCATCCCCTCCCTTGACTAAATTATTCTACATATTGCTTTTTCTTTTTTCTGCCGAATTTTATGGTCAGGATACTTTGGCCAAAGTCGAAAATGACGGCGTGCTTTATACCGAAAAAGACATTAAAATCGACACTTCAAAAGTAGAAAAACTTCATTTTGAACCTTCTTTCAAAGAAAAATACGATTCTGATGATTTTGTTTATGAGGAAAAAACCAAACAACAAAATATCTGGGAACGCTTCAAAGAATGGCTCGCTGATTTGTTTTCCCGACTTTTCGGAATTACAAATAATGAAACAGCCAAGGATACTGTTGTAATCGTGATGCGAGTCATTGCCGTATTGCTTATTTTATTTGTTGTTTACCTGATTGTGAAGGCGATAATGAACAAAGAAGGCAAATGGATTTTCGGAAAAAACTCAGACAGAAGACTCATCAATTATGATGAAATAGAAAAAAACCTTCATTTGGTTGATTTCGAAAAATTAATCAAGCAAAGCATACAGTCGGGCGAAAAACGACTGACTATTCGCTACTACTATTTATGGCTGTTGAAAAAAATGTCGGAGAAGCAAATCATTGAATGGGATGCAGAAAAAACCAATTCGGATTATTTATATGAGATAAAAAGCGAAAATTTCAAGAAGGATTTTGCCTACCTCTCCTATTTGTACAACTACATCTGGTATGGCGAATTTGAGATAGACGAACCTACTTTTGAAAAGGCTAAAAAAGCATTCGAGAAATCAATTCAATCAGTTTATTAATGGACAAGTCGCTAAAAATATATGTCGCTTTCTTGGTGTTGCTTTTGTCGGTAATCGTCATTATTGACATCAATGCTCCAAAGCCAATAAACTGGACACCAACCTATTCCTTGTCGGATAAAAATCCGCTTGGGATGTATGTTTTCAATCAAGAAGTTGGTTCACTGTTGAAGGACCGAAAAATCGAAAAAATCAACATCACACCTTATGAATATCTTGAGCCTTTGTATGATTATGATTCATTGGTGAACACCTACGAAGCAAAAGGATCATTCCTCATCATCAATGGTTTTTCAGTATTGGATTCAGAATCCATCACCGAGCTTTTTTATTTTGCCGATCATGGAAATGATGTTTTCATCAGCATGAAATCCTTCCCTTATCAATTGCTTGACAGCTTGAAGATTGAAGTTGGAACTGATTTTGAATATACCGACAACTCCAAACTTTGGATGGCAAATCCAGCATTAGGAGAAACAAAATATGATCTTAAAGAAGGAATAGGAAACACCTATTTTTCTAAAATCGATACTCTAAACACTACTGTTTTAGGCTATCAAGGAAACAAGGATAAAAATACAAACTTCATCAAAGTTCCTTATAAGAATGGGAATTTCTATCTGCATTCGCAACCTGCGGCATTTACCAATTTTCATCTTTTGAAAGACAATCATCATGAATATGCTTCAAAAATATTGTCGTATCTGCCGAAAGAAAATGTATATTGGTACACCAAAGACATTTATGGAAACAGTATTTCACAATCGCCTTTAAGGTTTATTTTTAGTCAACCTGCATTAAAATCTGCTTGGTATTTATTCTTATTGGGATTTGTAGTCTTTATTATTTTTAACACAAAAAGAAAACAGCGAATTGTTCCGATTATAAAACCTTTGGAAAACACCACCATCGATTTTACCAAAACCATCGGAAATTTATATTTTCAGGAAGGCGACCACGATAACATAATGGACAAGAAAATCATTTATTTCTTGGATAAGATTCGTCAGGATTATTTATTGGACACCAATATCTTAGACGATCAATTTATTAAAAAATTACATCTGAAAACGGGAAAAAAGATCGAAGACATTCAAAAAGTCGTTTACCTGATCAACCATCATCGAAAAGGAAATTTTGAAAGCGTTGAAAGTGATTTGATAGAACTTAACAGCATAATAGAAAAAATAACCAACTAATGGAAAATACAGAAAGCAACAATACTCCAGAAAACGAAAATGTAAATTTCGAATCAAGATTAGACTTGAGCAAATTGCAGGAAAGCATCCAAGAAATCAAGGCAGAATTGGGTTCTGTCATTGTTGGACAGGAAAAAATGATCGACCAATTATTGGTGGCTTTTTTATCCAACGGACACGTTTTGTTGGAAGGAGTTCCGGGAGTGGCCAAAACCATCACGGCAAAATTATTGGCAAAAACATTGCAGATTGGTTTCAGCCGAATTCAATTTACACCCGATTTGATGCCATCGGATATCTTGGGAACTTCGGTTTTTGATTTGAAGAAATCAGAATTTGAATTCAAAAAAGGACCGATCTTCTCGAACCTTATCTTGATTGATGAAATCAACCGTGCTCCAGCAAAAACACAGGCTGCCTTGTTTGAAGTAATGGAAGAACGCCAGATTACGATTGACGGATCCACTTATATTTTGGACACGCCATTTTTGGTAATTGCCACTCAAAACCCAATCGAACAGGAAGGAACCTATCGTTTGCCGGAAGCCCAATTGGACCGTTTCCTGTTCAAGATTTCTATTGATTATCCGAAATTATCCGAAGAAATAATGATCATCCAAAGAGAGCATAATTTGCAGGATCAAGGGAAATTGCAAAACATCAGGACGTTGCTTTCGGCAGATGAAATCAAGCACTACCAATCGCTAGTGAAGCAAATTGTTGTGGAGCAAAATCTATTGGAATATATTGCAAAAATCGTTATCAATACTAGAGAAAATGCGTTTTTATATCTAGGTGCTTCGCCTCGTGCATCGATTGCCATCTTGAATGCAGCCAAAGGTTTTGCAGCGATTCGTGGAAGAGATTTTGTAACACCTGAAGACATCAAGGAAGCGGCAATTCCGGTTTTGCAACACCGTGTTATCGTGACACCAGAACGTGAAATGGAAGGTATTACAAGTGTAGAAATCATCAAACAAATATTGGAATCAGTTGAAATTCCTAGATAAAAAAACTGAAATTTGAAGCTCATCAAAAAACTATATATCAATAATTTCTTTTTCTACGTGCTGTTGGGCATCATAGCCTTATTCGCCTTTGCCTTTATGTTTCCGGCATTGTATGAGGCAACTTGGTATTTGTTTTTAATTGTTATGACGTTTTTGGTTTTGGATATTATGATTCTATTTTTGGCCAAAACCGGAATCGAAGCCACCAGAATCACACCGGAAAAATTATCGAACGGAGATGAAAATCCTATAAACGTCAGCATCAAGAATTATTATTCTTTCGGAATTTCTGCCAAAATAATCGATGAGATTCCTTTTCAATTTCAAGTGCGGAATTTTGAAATTATCCGAAAAGTAAAGGCTTCTTCACAGGACGAAATCAACTATTACCTTCGTCCGACAGAACGTGGCGAATACTCATTTGGAAACCTGAACATATATGTTTCTTCGCCTTTAAGGCTGATTTCTAGAAGATTTACGTTTAATAAAGATCAGATGGTTCCTACTTATCCTTCGTATATTCAATTGCGGAAATACGATTTGATGGCTTTTTCGAACAATCTTTTTCAATATGGTGTGAAGAAAATTCGAAGGATCGGCCATACAATGGAATTTGAGCAAATCAAGGAATATGTTCAGGGAGATGACATCCGGACTTTGAACTGGAAAGCAACGGCAAAGAAAAACAGCTTGATGGTGAACCAATTTCAGGACGAAAAATCCCAATCGGTTTATATGGCGATCGATAAAGGCCGATTGATGAAAATGCCTTTCAATAAGCTGAGTTTGCTGGATTATGCCATAAATGCCACATTGGTTCTGTCGAATATTATTCTGAAAAAGCAGGACAAGGCGGGAATGTTTGCCTTTTCTAAGAAGGTAGAAAATCGCGTAGTTGCCGAAAAACGTTCGTCACAAATGCAAAATATTCTGGAAAGTCTTTACAACATCAAAACCGACTTTTTTGAAAGTGATTTTTCGCGTTTGTATGTCGATATCAAGAAAAACATCAACCAAAGAAGTTTGATTATTTTGTATACGAATTTTGAAACTTTGGACAGTTTACACCGTCAATTGCCTTATTTGAAAGGAATTGCAAAAAATCATTTGTTGGTTGTTGTCTTTTTTAACAATACCGAATTGAACGACCTCATCAATAAAAAAGCCGAAAACATACAAGAAGTGTACGACAAGGTTATCGCCGAAAAATTTGCCTTCGAAAAGCGATTGATTGTGAGCGAACTCAAGAAATATGGCATCTATTCGGTACTGACACAACCTGAAAATCTTACTTTGGATACAATTAATAAATATTTGGAAATCAAGGCGAGAGGGATTTTATAATTTTAGATTTTAGTTTTTTGAAATCTTATTTAATTCTGTGAATCTGTGGCTAAACTCCGAAACTTACTAACTTTACCCCTCACAACTTCAGCAACTTTAAAAATGAAACAAATCACCTCAACACAAAATCCCTTCATCAAAACACTAGTGCAATTGCAGGAAAAAGCAAAAACCCGAAAACAATCCGGTACTTTTTTGATTGAAGGAAAGCGCGAAATTGAGTTGGCCATCAAAGGAGGTTATGAAATTGAAACCGTTTTATTTCTGCCAGAGTTGATACAGCCCAGCCAAATAACCAAATTAACCAATCAAAAGATTGATTTCATAGAAATCAACAAGGAAGTCTATCAGAAATTGGCCTATCGTGACACTACCGAAGGCGTTTTGGCGGTAGCCAAATCAAAATCATTGGCATTAAAAGATTTGAAATTAGGCGAAAATCCATTGATTGTAATTGCTGAAGCTCCTGAAAAACCCGGAAATATTGGAGCTATTTTACGAACTGCCGATGCCGCCAAAGTTGATGCCGTTATCATTGCCGATCCAAAAGGTGATTTATTCAATCCAAACATCGTTCGTTCGAGTGTTGGGTGCTTGTTTACCAACCAGATTGCCACTGGAACCACAGATGAAGTGATTGCTTTTTTAAAAGAAAATAAAATCAATTTCTACAGTGCCACTTTACAGAACTCTACTTTCTATCATACACAGGATTACACTACTCCAACCGCTTTGGTTGTGGGAACTGAAGCAACAGGACTTTCACAAAAATGGCGTGACGAAGCTACTCAAAACATCATTATCCCGATGCAGGGTGAAATTGATTCTATGAATGTTTCGGTTGCTGCTGCGATTTTGATTTTTGAAGCGAAGAGACAGAGGGGTTTTAGGAATTTTTAATGAGATAATAGGTCTTGTTATCATTTCCGTGTTTTTCAATCAGATGTAATTCAACAGCCTTTTTTAAATCTCTAGTCGCTGTAGCCGATGAAATATCCTTGAAAACATTCATGTAATCCTTTCTGTTGAATTGTTTTTTGCCACTCTTCACAAAATAATCAATCCTGTCATGTGCCGTTATTGTACGATTATTAAACCTCAAAAGTTCTGCCAATGACTGATCGATTACATCAAGCATATACTCAATAAAAAAAGTTGAATTTCCGACCCTGTCGCACAAAGACAAGACTTTATAATATTCAGCTTGCGTTTTACCAATCAATGTTTCAAAGGGCAAAAACTCAAATACTGGATATTTTTGCAATAAAATAATCGTTTGCCACAACCTTCCCATACGTCCGTTTCCATCTAAAAAAGGATGAATAAATTCCATTTCATAATGAAACACACAACTTTTTATAAGTAAAATTTCTTCTGATTTTTTGAGATAAGCAAACAAGTCTTTCATCAAATAGGGAACATTTGTGGCTGGAGGTGCAACATGAGCTACTTCCGACCCTTGAACAATTCCAACTCCTCTAGTTCTGTATTTTCCTGCTTCGGGTATCAAACCTTGCATCATGAAACGATGTGCTTCCAAAAAAGACTTTTCTGCAACCCAATTAAATCGGTCTAAATCTTCATAGACTTTGATTGCATTTAAAACTTCTAATATATCTTTTTGAGGACCAATAATTCTTTTATTCTCTACTAATGCCGTAATCTGGTCTTGCGTCAACGTATTGCCTTCTATTTGCAAGGAAGAATGGATGGTCTTGATTTTATTTTGCTTTCTTAAGGTTGGTGATTGCTTGTTCAGATAAGTCGCATTTACTTCTCCAATTTTTTCTGAAATTGAAGCTACAAGGTTTATTATTTTTGGGGATATATCGTAAGGAGGTTTCATTGATGCCATCATTTGATGCTATCAAAAGTATAAGATTTCTTCTGGATGTGCAAATTCGAATCAACAATTTTATAAATAAACGATCCGAATGATAGTTACCACCTGCTAAAAGAATAGCGGAGCCTTAATAAATCATAGCCATGACCTACCGAACAATAAGGTAGACCTAACAAAATCGTAGGTCTCACCTACCAAAACCATAGGTGGGCCTACTTAAATGATCGGTCGAGTATAGCCCTTTATATACTCCTCCTGTTTAATGCAAAGCGACCTCCTATCAAAACTGTAACTGTAGCTAACCAAATCGCAAGTGTTACTTATCAAAACAACAGGCAGACTTATCTCAATCGTAACTATCCCCTGCCAAAACAATAGGAAGACCTATCCAAATTATAGGTCTCACCTACCTAAACCATAGGTGAACCTATCCTACCTATTTGGTGCTGTATAAGTAAGGATATGCTGTCCTTAGGTAATCCATAGCACTACCAGACTATTCGTTTAAACTTGTATCAATAAAAAAAAATCAAACCAATTACAACTTTTTGGCTTCGTTCCAAAACACATCCATTTCGGCTAAGGTCATGTCTGCTAAAGGCTTTCCTAGTTCGGATGCCTTGCTTTCGAGGTATTGAAAGCGTTTGATAAATTTTTTATTGGTACGTTCCAAAGCATCTTCGGGATTTACATTCAAAAAGCGGGCATAGTTGATCATCGAGAACAAAACATCGCCAAATTCAGATTCAATCTTGTCCTGGTTTCCTGCTTCAACTTCTACCTTCAACTCTTCAATTTCTTCCTGAACCTTGTCCCAAACCTGATGTGGTTCTTCCCAATCAAAACCAACTCCTTTTGCTTTATCCTGAATTCTAGAAGCTTTTACCAAAGCCGGCAAACTTCTCGGAACACCTTCCAAAACAGATTTCTTGCCTTCCTTCAGCTTCAGCTTCTCCCAGTTTTGTTTTACTTCTTCTTCATCCTTAACCTCAACATCTCCATAAATATGAGGATGACGGTGGATGAGCTTTTCGCAGATTTCCATGCAAACATCGGCAATATCAAAGTCGCTGGTTTCGCTTCCTATTTTCGCATAAAAAACAATATGCAACAACAAATCGCCCAACTCTTTTTTGACTTCCTGCAAATCATGGTCTAAAATAGCATCACCCAATTCGTAGGTTTCCTCGATTGTAAGATGGCGAAGGGTTTGCAGAGTCTGCTTTTTATCCCACGGACATTTCTCACGCAAATCGTCCATAATGTCTAATAATCTGCCGAAGGCTTGAAGCTGGATTTCTCTGGAATTCATAATGAAAAGGTTTTGGTAAAAATAAGAAATCCTGTCAGGAAAATTAGCCTGACAGGATTATATTATGGTAAGAAATATCGAATTTATTCTTTAGTTGCTTCCGCTTCTTCTGCTGGAGCTTCTTCCTTAACGGGAACTTCTTTAGAAACCATTCCTTTTGCCTGAAGCATGTTGTACCAGTTTAGTACTTTCTTAATGTCCGAAGGATACACCCTGTCCTGATCATAGTCTGGAAGGATCTCTGCAAAATAGGCAACCAAAGTTGCATTGTCTTCTTTATGCGAAGGTGCAGGACCATTATCTTCCTTGATGGCGATGTTACGCATCACTTCAACAAGTGGTTTTTCTTCACTTACTGTATAAATAGAAATTTCTGACAACAAACTTACATTGCTTCTCAATCCAACCGTGATTTTTTTACCGTCAATCAAAGATTCTGCAACAAAACCTGAACGGGTTTGCACTTTTAAGGCATATAAACCTGGCTTTCCTGAAATTGCTAATATTTTATCTAAATTCATTTTAGTATTATTTATTTTTTATTAGTATTATTTATTTTAATAACTGAAAACTGTGACTGCTAACTGAAAACTACCTCCCTTTCTTAGGTGAAGCAAACTTCATTTTATAATCCGGACGCGTCTTGCCTTCCATGATGTTCTGAAGTTTCTTTTTGATCAGCTGTTTTTTCAAAGAAGATATTTTATCGGTAAATAAAATTCCTTCAATGTGATCGTATTCGTGCTGGATTACTCGTGCTCTCAAACCATCATAAACTTCAGTATGTTTTTTGAAATCTTCGTCATAATATTCAATCGTGATTTGTTCGTTTCTGTAAACATCTTCACGAACTTCTGGAATACTAAGGCAACCTTCGTTGAAACCCCATTCTTCGCCCTCTTCCTTTAACATTTTGGCATTGATAAAGGTTTTCTTGAAACCATTCAATTGCTCTTGTTCTTCTTTTGACAAATCCTCATCGTCACTAAAAGGCGTGGTATCTACAATAAACAGGCGAATTGCCATTCCAACTTGCGGAGCGGCCAACCCAACTCCGTAAGCGTTATACATTGTTTCGTACATGTTTGCAACGGTTTCTTTCAGGTTCGGATAATCCTGCGGAATATCTTCTGCCATTTTTCTTAAAACCGGATCGCCATATCCTACAATTGGTAAAATCATTTTCAAAATTTTAAGTATTACGCATTATCAAAAAGAGTGCCTTGATGAAATACGGACGGCAAAAATAGTGAAAAAAGATAACAGATGATAACCTTTTGCTAATATAGAAACTTTTTAATTCTTTATTTTTTCAAAGCTTAAATCTCCTGCATTCCTTATCTTTGTAAGGCAACCTTTCGAAATGATTAATTCAGTTAAAAATTTTACCGACCAGACCAATTTTACCAATGCACTAAAGGTTACAGTTGCTGCGGTTTTGCCTGTCGTATTATTTGGGTATTTAGATTTGTTTGACATTGGTTTTAGAATTGCCATCGGAGCCATCCTTACCTATCCGAGTGATATTCCGAGTAATTTGAAACACAAAATCAATGGTATTCTCGTGGCCATTTTAATCATTGTAGGTTCTGCCATATTAGTAAATGTTACCTATCCGTTTCCTTGGATCTTTTATCCTTTTCTCGCTTTTATATTGTTTTTCCTTTCGATGATTTCTGTGTATGGACATCGGGCTACAATGATTTCCTTTTCGGGATTGTTGTCGGTTTGCCTCGCATTCGGACACTTGAATACCGGATTGGATATCCTAATTAATGCCGGATATATGTTGGCCGGAGGATTATTCTATTTGATTGTTTCCCTGACTTTTTACAGAATCAGACCTTATAGATATGTAGAATTACAAATTGCCGAATGCATCAAATTGACTTCAAAATACTTGAAATTAAGAGGTAAACTCTGGGATGCCGATGCTTCAAGAGGAGAAATAATCGAGAAGCAATTGTATTTGCAAGTCGAATTGAACACTATTCATGAGAATTTAAGAGAAATTTTGATTCGAAACCGTTCCAATTCGGGAAGCTCGAATCAAAACAGGAAAATGCTGATTGTTTTTGATTCCTTGCTTGAAATCCTGGAACTCGCCCTTTCTACTTCTTTCGATCATAGCAAATTGCACGAAAAATTCAGTGCTTTTCCAAAGGCGTTGGCTACCTATCAGAACCTTGCCTATAATCTTGCTTCAACACTAAAAAAGCTTTCTAAATCATTACAAGACAAGACCAAATATGTTTCCAAACACCATCTTTTTCAGGATTTGGAAGCTCTTGAAAAAGGCATCTTGGAATATGAAAAAGAACTCGGAAAAGAAGAAGCTTCGGAAGGCGTACTGATGCTCTCAAACATGAGGGATTATGCCGAAAGGCAAATTGAAAAGATCAAAGTGGTTGAACGTGCTTTTACATTAGCCACCAATCCGCAGGATTTGAAAGGAATTGAAAAGGATTTGGAAAAATTCCTCTCGCCTTTGTATTATCCTTGGAGTACGTTGAAAGAAAATTTGAGCTTCTCCTCCACTATTTTCAGGCATTCCCTTCGGTTGACCATCACGATTCTGCTTGGTTTTATCATCGGAAAATTATTGCCCTTTCAAAACGTCTATTGGATTTTATTGACCATTGTTGTGATTATGCGACCTGGTTACGGATTAACCAAACAACGTTCCTACGAGCGTATTTTCGGAACTATTTTAGGTGGAATAATTGCCTTCGGAATCATTTCGTTTGTGCATAACAGCTTTGCCATAAGTTCTTTTGCCATTATGGCGATGTTGCTGGGTTTCACATTTACACAAACGAATTATAAAGTTGGAGCAACTTTCGTGACCATGTATGTGGTTTTTATTTATGGAATGCTTACGCCAAATGTAAACGAAGTCATCCAATACCGAATTTTGGATACTGTCGTTGGAGCTTTGCTTGCTTTTACAGCAAATTATTTCCTTTGGCCTTCATGGGAATTCCTCAACGTTCGAATGTTTTTGGAAAAATCCATAAAGGCCAATCGCGATTACATCAAGGAAATTTCTGTTTTTTACAATCAGAAAGGAGAAGTTACTACTTCTTATAAATTAGCCAGAAAACAAGCCTTTATCGAAATTGGAAACTTGATGACTTCATTTCAAAGGATGACACAAGAGCCAAAATCCAAGCAAAAACACATGCCACAGGTGTATAAGTTGGTAGAATTGAACCATACCTTGGTTTCCTCCTCGGCTTCATTGGGAACGTATATCCAAACGCATCAAACCAGCAAGGCTTCGGAAGCTTTTAATGTGGTGGTGGAAACCGTCCTGAAAAACCTTGACAATGCAATGGAAGTGTTGCATTCAGACGGTGAAAATTTATTGCTCAACACGATTCAGAAAGCCGATTTGGAAGTTCGCTTCACGGAACTGAAAAACATCCGAGCGAAGGAATTGCGGGATAATACTAAAGATGAAAATGATTTTCAATTGAAGATGAAGGAAGCCCAACTGGTTATCGAGCAATTGATTTGGCTCACCAATTTATCCGAAAGCATCCTGAAAGCTACCCGAAAACTTAAAATCATAATCTAGAACTTTCTCGAAAGATAATCCTGAAGCATTATTGTAGCCGATATTTCATCAATCAAAGCCTTGTTTTGGCGTTGCTTCTTTTTGAGTCCGCTGTCGATCATGGTTTGGAACGCCATCTTTGAAGTGAAACGTTCATCTACCCTTTCAATCTTCATTTCAGGAAAAGCATTTGTGAATTGAGCTACAAACTTTTCGATGATTTCCGTGCTTTGAGACGGTTCTCCATTCATTTGCTTTGGTTCGCCAATGAGTACCTTCTCTACTTTTTCCTTGCCAAAATAATCCTTTAAAAAAGCAATAGCCGTTTCAGATGGAATGGTCGTCAGTCCGGATGCTATGATTTGCATTTCATCGGTAACGGCAATTCCGGTTCGTTTTTGACCGTAGTCTATGGCTAGGATTCTTGGCATAAGATTGTTTTTGGAGGCAAAGATAGGGTTTTGTGTTAAGTGTTTTGAAATTCACAGCCATCTGATAAGAATTTTATAACATCTGTAATTTATAGTATAACATACAGGTAATATTTCATTGCTAATTTGGCTAAAGAAATTAAAACAAAACTTAACCTCAAAAATAAAATTACTATGGACTCAAATTACATCATCGGAAGATTAAAATCAACTCGTTACCAATATCCAACTGTCGATTTTTTACGAACAAGATTGAAAAACTTGGAAGAAAGCAAAAGACAGGAAGTTATTTCCCGCTTAAAAATTGAGCTTTGGAAAGAACGTAACAACGATATCCACGAGCCTCTTCAGGATTTATTATACAGAATGCCGATTGCATCTTAAAACTTCACAAAACGCTCTAGTAAAATTTGCTAGAGCGTTTTTTTTTATACTTTGTTTTTCTCCCATTCCCATTTCAGCAAGGAGAAACATTCGGAATTTTCATTTTTTCCTTCTACTACATAATCCTCCCGCATTGTTCCTTCTTTAGTAAACTTAAAGCGTTCCAGTAATTTTATGGATGCAATATTCCATGTTGCAGTTAGTGCTTCAACTCTGTGAAGTTCCAATGTAGTGAAGCCAAAATCCAGCACTTTTGTAACTGCTTCCGACATAATTCCCTTTCGTTTGTCTCGATCGTGTTTCAGGTTATAAAACAATTCAGCACGTCTGTGGGATTTGTTCCAAGTATGAAAACCGCAATCGCCAATAATCTTATTCGTTTCCTTGTTATATATCAAAAAATAAAACAGCGAAAGACGATGCGTTTCCATTCCGCCTTCGTGCATATTCTTCAAATGATTGTATCCGCTTTCATCTGCATTAAAAAACTCTTTGATTTCCGCTTCCGTGTTTTCCTTAAACAGCGTGTTTATGATTTGGGGAGTTATGCTTTTGAGCAAGAGCCTTGGAGTTGTTATTTCGATTTGATCCATATTCAAAAAATTATATGTAAAATTAAACATATAACTTTAATTTAGGATTTTACTGATTTTAATAATTCCTAGTAAAGTGACTTTGATTATATTTGAATGTAATTAATTCCATAAAATCAAATATGCAACACAAAGCCAAATCAATCCGACCTTTTATAGGAGCCAAGGATTTTGAAGTTTCAAGAAGTTTCTACCGTGACTTGGGCTTCAAGGAGAATGTTATAAGTCCAGATATGTCTTATTTTGATTCTAATGAACTTGGTTTCTATCTGCAAGATGCCAATGTTAAGGATTGGATTGACAATACGATGGTTTTTATGGAAGTGGATGATGTGGAACGCTTTTGGGAAGAGCTTTTGACCTTGGACCTAACGAGCAAGTACCCTGATGCAAGGTTAGTCCCTGTCCGGAAAATGGATTGGGGAAAAGAATGCTTCGTTCACGATCCGTCGGGAATCTTGTGGCATTTTGGGGAGTTTTATTAATTAAAGTAAACCATCACATCTCCGGCCAATACAAAACGTTGAATTTATGTCCGTCTGGATCGGCAAAGCAAAAAGTATAGCCTTTTTCAAAATCCTCTGGTTCGGAAAAAGTGGTTCCGCCAATGTTCCGCACTTTTTCAAACCATTCCTCCACCTCATCCCTTGTATCGGCCGACATTGAAAAGATGATTTCATTTTGAGTTTTAGCATCAACAACAGTACCTTTCATTGCCTTTCCTATTCTTTCTTTCGAAAAGAAATTAATCACGAAATCATTTTCTGCAAATATAAAACTTGCACTTTCTTTTGAATCGAATGTGCCGTTGGGTTCAAACCCAAGATCCGTATAAAATGCCGTTGTTTTTTCTAAATCTTCCGAAGCCAAATTGGCCCAAATCATGGTAGGTTTCATAGCTTTACTTTTTCTACTAAACTACGATAGGATGAAGCTTTTTTGCTTATACGTTTTTCCTAAAATATTACACTATTTGTCGGAGTCGTCATTTTATTTACTCTGACATCTAACAAAAAATGCGAAGCTCTTATACTTCGCATTCCTATTTTTGTTTCGCTTTGATTATTCCGTTGGAACTTTCGACATATCCATAAAGAAAATTTCCCAGGTGTGACCGTCAAAATCTTCTATGGTTCGCTGTTGCATAAAACCATAATCTCTCATTTCTGTTGGTTCAATTCCGCCAGCTTTTAGTCCGTTTTCCATCGTGGTGTTTACTTCCTCCACACTGTCAAAAGACAACGAAAAAAGTCCTGCCACAGCTGATTTTGTGTCGGCAATTGGCTTGTTTATAAAACTTGAGAACTTTTCGTGCGACAGGAGCATCACATAGATGCTTTCACTCCAAACCATGCATTTTGCCGTGTGATCCGAAAATTGAGGATTGTTTGAAAAACCTAAAGCGGTATAGAAATCCATAGACTTTTGCAGGTCGCTAACTGCCAAATTGATAAAAATTTGCTTTGTCATTTTTTAAATTTTAAGAGTTGTTTTAAGAGTGTTATGCATCCGGAATATTCGGTTCTACCAAACGCTTCAGCTTGTCCAGCGATTCCTGCCAACCCAGATAACACATCTCGGCCGGAATTGCATCGGGTATTCCTTCCTGTGTTATCATGAGTTCTATACCAACGCTTACTTCACGCAATTCAACAGTTGTGATGATTTGTCCCGGAAAATTAGGATCGTCAAATTTGTCGGTATATTGCAGCTTTTTATTGGGAATAATTTCCAGATATTCGCCACCAAAGGAATGGCTGTTGCCTGTTGAGAAATTGGTAAACGACATCCTGTATTTTCCTCCCACATTGAAATCCGAACTGTGTACCTTGCATGTAAAACCGTAAGGAGGAAACCAGAACGCCATTGCATCCACATCTGAAAATGCCTTAAAAACTTTTTCTGGAGGTGCCGTTAAAACCCTGTGAAGTGTTACTTTATTCTTTTCCATAGCATCATAGTTATTTTTATTACTTATTGTTTATTATTTATTGATATTTACTTCGTCTGAAGATTAAAAACTGTTCCTGCCGGATCTTGTATCCAATGCATGTTCTTAGGAAGCGCTTCAAGTTCGTCACACGTTTCCACACCATTCGATAGTAAATATTCCGTTGCTTTTTCAACATTTGGAACAGTCAGTTGTAGCCAAGTTTCGGAATGTGTATAACTGTCAACACAATCCAACCAGATTATATTATGTCCGAATTTCACTTCGTGGGTTCTAGAAACGGTAGGATTGGTAATGGGTTTTTCCTCTACTTCTAACTTCAGAATATCTTTGTAAAAAGCAACCGTCTTTTCGTACTTACTTTTCGGAATCTTTATCGCGATGTTGATTCCGGCTTCAAATTTTATATCCATTTGGTAGGAGTCTTTTATTGATTTATTGTTCTCTCAAATTTAAAAAGAAACCCCTTTAGAATTCCTGTGCAAACAAGACAAATTAAAGGGGGATTTTGGGCAAGGGAATTATAAGACTTATAATACAAATCGATAATCAATCTGTCAGGTTTATTGAGGAATCTGTTCCACCAAAATTTCATTTCCAGCTTTGTCATAATAGGTACAGGTCATTTTATCCATACAGATTTCCCATTTTTCAATACCAAAAGTGGCACACATTTTAATGAACGTCAGGAAATCTGTCTTGCCTTGCTGATGCTCGATTAATTCCTTTTTGAACTCCTCGTCTTTTGAAATTTCGGCAATTACTAGAGGTTCATATTTTGCAGGTGCTTTTGCGGTATAATTATTTGCACCATGATAGTTGATATGACCATCTGTTACATAAGCTTCATAATGTGTGACACCCAATTTTTTAATTTCCCTGATGTAAGATGGAAATTCGGCACCTGATTTTACTTTGCTGTGTGCCTCTTTGATTTGTTCTACTGTAAACATTTTTTCTTGATTTTTAAGGGTTAAACTTTTTGTTGAATTACATGCAATCACACTGCTTAAACTTGCCAAAATGATTGCCGTTTTAAGAATTGCTTTTTTCATTGTTCTTGCATTAAGATTGTTATGCAAAAGTGCAACCGATAAAATCCGTGTCATTGTAAAAAATCGTTTTTCTACTATTTCTAATTTTCAATCAGATAATTATAATTTACATTTGTGTAATAGTAAAGAGTAATACCAAGATAATTTATGGAAACTATTATCAAGAAAAGTGAAATTATAGAACAGGAAAATAAACTCTATAAAGCAATCACCGAAAGTAATATAAACGCACTTGAAGAATTACTGCATGATGATTTGCTGTTCGTCATTCCAAGTGGTGAAGTAATAACCAAAGAAATTGATTTGAAAACCTATCGTGATGGGGCATTGAAAATTAACGAAATAAACTCCCAAATTGAAGCGTTCAATATCATCGAAGACATGGCTGTCATTATACTAGTAATGGAGTTAAAAGGAAGCTATAATGCCGAGAATTTTGAAGCCAAATACCGCTACATCCGTTTCTGGAAAAAATTTAAAGATGGCATAAAAGTAGTCGGTGGAAGTGGAATTGCAATCTGATTGGTTACAGCAACTATAAAAACCTTTTAAAATTTTCGGGAGTGTCGCCTGTAAACTGTTTGAAGTCTTTGATGAAATGAGCTTGGTCGAAGAAATTGTTTTCATAGCAAATTTCAGTCAGCGTTTTGGCTTCGTTCAAATTGTCAAGAACGGCATTAAAACGAACAATTGAGGCAAATTTTTTAGGTGTTGTTCCCACCACTTTCCTAAACCGCTTTTCAAAAGGACTCTGACTGATGAACAACTTTTCGTTGAGCTGGTTGATGCGAATTGTCCCGTTACTTTGGTAGATGAGCTTCACGGCTTCCACAATCAATTTGTCGGTTTGAATGTCTTTGAGTTGTCCTATTAGAAACTGCTCCACTATTTTTATCCTTTGATTGTCGGTAGAGGCCGATGCCAATTTTTCTTCTACTTCGGCTACACTGTTTTTATCAAATACATCCTCCAATGAAAGACTCTGGTTGAACAATTCATTGGCAGGATGCGAGGCAAAATGTGTGAAACCTATTTCGGTAAAGTAAACCAGTACAGTTTCAATGTTTGCCGAATTTTTAAATATCTTAAAACCATCGGTGATTCCTGTAATTCCAGCTGTAGTGAGTTTGCTTTCGGTACCGTTTTTCAAAGTAGCAAGTTGCCCTTTGTATTGAAAACCAATCACCAATCCAGAAGATGGAAAAACCTTGTACTGATTTTCCAATTCATTCTCCGACACTACAAAATACTTGATGTAGGGTTTTAGTTGCTGGATTGGTAGATGTTTTTCAAATTTCATTGGTTGGTTTGGTTTTTAGGATGTCGTGTAGGTATTTGTAGCTATTTTATCTTTATTGTCGCCGTTCTTCAACTATTAGCATTATTTATCTGTTCAACTGCTTTCTTTACGGCAAATTCATGTTTAATAGGTGTATAGTTGAAGTAGTTGTTGAATTTAGAACTATCAAAATAATAGGTTCTGTCGTATTGGTAATTCATCTCACCCAGCTCTTTCATTATCGGTACGAACAACCCGATTCCCTTTACCATCCAATTCGGCAGAACAGTATATTTATTTTCTTTGCCCATTTCTTTAGCAAAAAGGTCTATCCATTCTTCACCTGTTATTTTTTGAGGATCGGTTGGTAAATTCCAAATTTGATTGTAGGCTTCTGGTGTATTTCCAAGCATTGCAGTTCCTTTGGCAAGTTCAGGCACATAACCCATGCTGTGTACAAGTTTGGCATTGCAAAACCATTGTGCTTTTTTATCTTTCTTCAGATTGTCAAAAACAAGGTTCATCATGACACTTGTTTGGCTTGCCGTACCTCCAAAGAAATCGGGAGATCTTGCAATAATTGCCTGCAAATTATTTTTCTGCATGTTTTCCAAAATAATAAGGTCAACCTCTGCCCTGATTTCACCTTTCTTGCTGGTTGGACTTATACGAGCGTTTTCCGTAATATGGTTCACGTTGTTACCACCAATTGCATAAACATTGTCGAAAAATACCAGCTTGGAATCATGTTCCAAACAAGCGTCCACAACGTTTTGAATAAAAGGTATCCAGGATGCTTTCCATACACTTGTATTGTATTCAAATCCTACGGTTACATAGGTAATATCGGATCCCTTGACAGCCTTGAACACTTCCTCCCTCTTGGTCAGATCCGCCGGAAACAAGGTATCTGTTGGGTTTACTTTTTTGGGATTTCTACTCACCAACCTAATGTCTGACGTGTAATCTGCCAATGCCTTTGCAAGTTCAATACCAATTGCTCCACCTGCTCCTAAAATGGTCTGTTTCATAATTCTGTTTATTAATTGTAAATATTAAAAGTCTGATTTTTATACTACAAAGATAGGACGGCACTATCTGCAACAATTGTAAGAAAACGAAATCAGGATTTAGGATTGCAAATATCTTGTTGGAACTTCAGGTATTTGGTGGGGCTAAGATTTATGAAATGCTTAAAATCGTTTATGAGCTGACTTTGGTCATAATAACCGCATTGGGTAACCACCTCGAACCAATCTATTTTAGAATTTGTAAAAGCGATGGTATCAATGAGTGCTATTGCCTTTATAAAACGGAGGTAGCGGTTGTATTCCTTTGCAGAATACCCAAAGTGTTTCTGATGGTTCAGCTGGGTATTCCGTTCTGTTTGATTGTTCTCACTGGCAATGGATTTAATTGGATTTAAGGATTGATCCTTAAAGTTTATGATTTGTTCGGCAATCTTTGTTTGGTTTCCAAAATAAGGCACACTAAACTTTAAAATCTGATCAACTCTTGCCTGAACATTGTTGAGGCTGTTGAGTTCATTCCACAAAAGCATAAAAGAATCTTCCTTGACGGATTCATTGGGTACAATCGGCACATCCTCAGCAATAGTTGCATTTCCGAAGAAACGGAAAAAAGCATCGTCTTTAAAATTAACCAAAAGCATTTCTGCATTGGGAGGCAAAGAATACTCGATGATATGCTTCATGGGTCCCAACATTAGGTATTTGTCGACTTCTAAATAGGGATTTTGTTTAGATGTAAAATAAGGTTTTGCTCCGAAACTGAAGATTAAAATGGTTTGATAAGAGGGTATCAACTTTTTAGTGATGGTTGCACTGGTTTCGTTTTTTGCATAGTAAAAATGCGTAAACACATCTTCATATCCTTCCGGAATGGCCACTCGATAATTTATATAATCCGAATTTGTTTTTTCTACCATAACTATTGATTTGTTTTTTTAGTAAATTATCAAGGTACTACAACTAAATACGATAGCACAGTTTTACACTCTTTGCCACAAAGATTGAAAGCCTTGAACAAATCTAACAAAAACAAGTTCCAATTAATTCTCGAACAAGCAGAATTTTTAGTAGAACCAAAATCATAACGTTGTGATTCCTTTGGCATCAAAAAAAAAGAGCCATAAATATGCATGACTCTTTGGTTTGTTGTTTACTTCGAACACGTTATTCTACTTTTTCATCATATTTCAAAGCGAATTTTTCTACTTTTTCGCTGTCTAATTTACAATCTTTTAGTGTGCCATCTTCCAGCAACTTCTTAATCAACAGCTTTTTGGTAAAGATGTACGATTGAGAGGTGAAGGTAACCTTCTGCTCTAGGAAAGTAATTTTATTGTATAAGTCTCCGTATTTTCTAGCAAATTTCAGAAATACAATCTCTTCTCCCTCTAAAGTGCTTATGGATACATTGTTGGAATCTCCCCCAATTTTTAAGCAAGCTACTCCGTCAATTGAAACAATATCTTTCTTGATGTCAATTTTTTGAGCATTCATTAAATGTGTGAATGCAAAAATGGCAATAGCCGTCATAATGAATTTTTTCATAAGTGGTTTGTTTTAATTTTTGATAAAGTAGTTTATTTTAGAATAAAAAAGTAGCACCACTTAACTACGGATAGCGAGAAAAAATATTGCGTTTGTTTTTAAAACCTGCTCTGGTAAAACGACAAATGAAAGGGTGGTTTGCGACAATTGAGATTCTTGGAGCTTTTTCAAAAAAAAACTATCGTGTTTATTTTGATTTTTTAATACTCAAAGTTTTCTGTTTTATCCATTGAATTGAAATGTCAAAAGGTGTTGTATCGTTGTCAGATACCGTATTGTGTCCTAATGTTCAAAACAAAATATATTCAAAAGGCTTACCTTGAACTTTAAATGTGTTTAATTGCTCTATGCACAACTTTACAGGAATTTGTATATCCTTCTCACCAAAAAGCCAAAGTCCAGGAATCGAAAGAGTATTCAGAGAAAATTTTGGGTCAGTCGCCACGAATTGATACCGGTCTGGGTCATTTTTAATATGTTCACGAGCATCTGCTTCTGTATGATTTTCCCAAAAAGTATTGTTCCCGTTGGTATAAAACTGAAACCGGAGTTGTTCCAGAGTCGTAATCGTAGGGCAACTAAATAAAACCATAAATTCAATTTGTGGATTTTTGCTTGCAGTAATTGGAATTATCCAGCCTGCTTGACTGAACCCAACCAATCCAATTGGTGTTTTTTTGTCTTTCAAATAGGTCCGAAATGTATTTACAGCTGCATTTGCATCCTGCGATAATAAATTCAGATTAGTAGTGTCAATATTATTCGTGCCAACAGATGGTCCTGCATACACGCCTCCAGATGCTCCAACTCCACGTTTGTCATAAGTCAATACAGCAATACCTTCTTTGGCAAGACGTTTTGCGAACTCCATTTCTCTTTTTACTGGGTCAGACCCATGAACAATTACAACTGCCGCAAATGGATTTTTAGGCTTTAAGATTGAGCCTGCAAGAGTGATGCCCTGACTTTCAAACTTTACATCTTGAATGACAAAGTCCGTCGATTGCGAAAATACAGTTACGGGTAAGGTTATCAATAACAACCAAAGATATAAGTTGGAAAAAGAGTTGATTTTCATTTTGGAGTATTGTAAAAATTTTGAACGATTTTGATTTGCATTGTCTACAACTTACATTTATCGCTACCACAAGTTTATAGGGTATAGCCTCAAACAAAAATACATTTTAATTTTTTATACTTTGTGTTCACAATTTAAAAGCTAGCGTCAGCGGGTATGGATCGCAAAACCTCGCTAACTATTGTGGATATATGAGCGATCAGGTTATTCAAAATTATTTCTAAAATGTCTTACAAGTATTTCAGTAGATCTCAACAGATTTTTTAAGTAATCTATATGTAAAATTTCATCAAAAACTTCTATTGCGATATTATAGCTTAATTTAAATTCTAGATCAATTTGATATATAAAATCTTCTGTATGGAATTCGAAGAATTTTAATTTTGGTGTTACTGGTAATTGAATTTTAAACTTTTGGGTTTCGTTAATTTCTACATAATCGTCTTCGTCAAAATAGATTTTGCCATTTATATATAATTCATCAAACACAGCTATAAATGATGCCGGAATTCTATGCTTGTCGGCGTTATTAAGATATGTAATTATCGACAATACATATGATTCGCTTTTAAATCCTGGTAAGTTACCGAACATAAATGGTTGGGCAGAGAGTATTGTTTCTCTAGCTGGTAATGGAATCTGTTCTAAAATATCAATAGTAGAACGATCAAAAATTTCCCTGTTTTCACATATAGGAAAGGACAGTTTTCTAGGATTTTTCGGAGGATCATTATGAACTCGAGCAAGTGCATAAACTAAATTGTCAAGTATGCTTCGAAGGTTGTGAATAAATTCTCCGACTCTAACACTCAATTCTTCAAAAAAATTGTCTTCAGTGTAATCACCTACATAAAGATAGTAACCTAATTTATTTTCAAACTCATTACAAGAAAATTTTATTCTGTTGTCAGCTACAGATTTTTCTACCAATAAAAATATTTCATCAATTTGAACTTTAGCACGCTCAAGCTTTACATCAACTGGTCGTAGAAAATCTTTTTTCATTGATACTTTATTTTCGTTAGGATAATTTTCTGTTCGATGACTTCAGTCTGCCAAAAAAAACACGGTGTTCGAAATCTCTAGTTTTTTTTTTAGAAATCGTATTCGACTTGTTTAATCAAATCTTGTATTACGTCTTTTTGGGAATTTCCTTTTTTTAGTAATTCCATCATTTTTTCGGCAGTCTTTTGTATTTCTGTTGTTTCAGAACCATAACTTGCAGTTAAGTATCTATTTAAATAATAATCAATGTAATAAAATTGCTTTTTCTTTATATTATAAAAAGCATAGTTTCCCTCTTTATTTACTGCAACAACATACTTTTCAGTTTTCTTTGTTACGTCGTAATTATTCATAGTTTTTTCAATTGGATTTTTTGATGTTGAAAATTTGATAGTGCTATCGTCATAAATAACAGTCAAAATATATTCTCTTTCAGTCACAGTTGTCCCAAATTTTTGACTACAACTAATATCTGCTGTGCAGTTTTTCATTTCATCTTTAACAGCCACTACTGTTTTTACAGTTTTTGATTTTGCTTTGGTTTGAGAAAATGAAATTGCTGTTACAGACAAAAGGAAAAATGTGAATAGTATGTTTTTCATATTTTTTTGTTTTAATGAATTGAATTAATTCTTTGATAGTTTAATTTAGAAATTATACAGGATTAATTATAATCATCAAGTTCTACTTTTTTTACTTCTTCAAAACCTGTTATTTTTTTGAAATTCATTCTATGAACAAAGTTTTGCATACTATCAGAAGGATCTATCGAATTAAGATTTAATTTATTTAAGGTCGTTGAAGAAATTATTACAGAAACTATTGGAGCATTTTCTAAATGTCCTGTTTTTGGATTGAGTAATTCCGAAACTGCGTTAATTCTAATTTTATCCACTGGTAAATAAGCAAATACTTCTCTTGCAACTCTGATAATCGAGCTACAAATATAATCTTGATATAATTCATTAAATTTAGATTTGGCCATATTTTTTTTTGACATTTTACCAGTTGATGTTTGGCTCAATTCATAGTTAGGAATTACTTCTTGACTATTTATATATAACTCAATATCAATTTGTTCATTTGAAATATTAAAATCTATTTGAGATCCTAACTCTCCAATATCATCGAAAGGATTGAAGAATTGTAATGCTCTTAAATAAAGCTCAGGTTTCTTATTATCAATACCTTGAACAATTTCCTGTAACTCTTCCCAATCTTCTAAATCCTTTCTATACTGAATTAGTGCTAATTCGTAATTTTTTTCATCTTCTGATTTTGCAACCTTTAGTAGATATTCAAGATTAAGAATTTTTCGTTTAGTAGATCCAAATATTTTATCAAAAAAGGAAGGCTTGAAAGTATTTAACCTCTGTAGTGCGAAATCTTCTTTTGCCGATTTTTTAGATGGCTCGATGGGTACAGGATTATTTTTAATTTCATCCCAACTAATTTTTTCAGTACAATTTTTATGTACAGATTTTAATGTTTCTACATAAGAATTATAATCCCGAACTGCTTGAGCAATATCTGCTATATCTTGAAGCTTTTGTTGTTCTTTAAATCTTTTTGCTGATTCACGAGCTCTCCTTTGTTGATCTCGTTCCATTCGTCTAACTGCTGCTCCATATGAACGCATCGCACCTTTAAATGTTGTCATAATTATTTGATGTTTATCTTTTTAATTTCTTTAAACTACTAGTATAATAAACGCATTAAAAATTTAATTAATAATATCCAAACTTAAATCTTTTTCCTCAACCCTCCTTACGGTTTTCCGTAAAACCCTAAAATAAAACCTCTTAAACCAAAAACTCAACTTTTCCCTTCGTGTGTCCAACGTTTTGCTTGCGATATGCAATTTTCTTCTTGGGGTGAAAAAGTGTTCACTTGGTGTAGGCATATTTTTACTTGCAGTGTCCAAATTTCCAATAGGGTTGAACATTTTTTTGGTTGCGGTAAAGAATTTTCTGCTTGCGGTAAAGAATTTTCTACTTGCGGTGTCCAACTTTTCACTTGCGGTGAACAGCAGGCGAGTGTTTATGCGACTTGAGCACAATTTCGGGCTTTCATGTCAAAACATAATCACGATAAGACGACCGTTTGTCTTTATGTGAGTTACAATACTGCTTCGGATATAACTCTGAAAATAGCAAAAAAATAGTAGCTGCCGATTACCAATAAGGTATATGCCCGAAATTACCTCCAATAAAACAATGGCCTATTAAGGTTTGGCTTCTTAAAATAATGTTACGATTCACACCATAACTTTTCAACCAAAAGATTTATAAGTATATTTGGATGACCCCACAAATACAACCATTTATGAAACCTTATCTCCTACTCCTTCTGGCTTTTACCTTGCCTACAAACTGTTTTTCGCAAGACAAACTGATGCCACTCGACAAGGATCTGACCCAGGTGAACTATCCACACGAAGTGAAATTCCTTTCGTTTGAATCGCAAGGACAGCAATTGAAAATGGCCTATATGAATGTGGTTCCTGCAAAGGCAAACGGAAAAACGATACTGCTACTGCACGGAAAGAATTTTAATGCTGCCTATTGGGAAGAAACCATTGCCGCACTTACCAAAAAGGGGTTCCGCGTTATCGCTCCCGACCAGATTGGGTTCGGAAAATCGACCAAGCCGGAACATTACCAGTACAGTTTCAACCAGCTTGCCGAGAATACAAAGGCTATTCTGGACGATTTAAAAATCAATAAAGTTATGGTACTCGGACATTCAATGGGTGGCATGGTTGCTTCGCGTTTTGCCTTGAGCTATCCTGAACTGACCGAAAAACTCATCCTCGAAAACCCGATTGGCTTGGAGGATTATAAGCTTTTTTCGCCCTACCAAACCGTTGATGCCAACTACAAGGAAGAGCTAAAGAAGAATTTTGAAAGTTACAAAAGCTACCAACTGAAGTTTTATTACGACAACAAATGGTTGCCGAAATACGACCGTTGGCTAAACCTCCTGGCAGGTTGGACACTCCACAAGGATTATCCGATCATTGCCTGGAATGCAGCCCTGACCAGCGACATGGTTTTTACGCAACCTGTGGTATATGAATTCAAAAACATCAAATGCCCTACCCTGCTGATTATCGGAACCCGCGACCGAACGGCTATTGGAAAGGAAAAAGCCCCAAAAGACGTGCAACCCTTAATGGGACTCTACAACGAATTGGGAAAAAAGACACAGCAAGCCATTCCGAATTCGACTTTGATGGAATTGGACAATATTGGACATTTGCCACATGTTGAGGATTTTGATAGGTTTATACAGCCTTTGTTGGTATTTTTGGAGCGATAGTGACCATTTCAAAGAAAAGCATTTATTTAATTTTGCTGTAAATAAAACACCCTATGAAAAACATAATCTCCTTTTTGATGCTTCTGATCGTAGGAATACTACAGGCACAAACCGTTCAGGTAAATCCTGACGGAACACACACCATAATCCATCAAACGGACAACAATACTTCGGTTCAGGTGAATCATGAAGGAACTCATACCGTAATTCCAGGTAATGTAAAAGTAAATCCCGATGGTACACACACCGTGATTCACGAAGGAGAAGAAACTTCTGTTCAAGTAAATCCAGATGGCACCCATACGGTGATTCATAATAATGAAACGAATGCTGTTCAGGTAAATCTTGACAGAACACATACGAATCTTCCAAAACAGAAACAAGAGAAAAGAAGTAAGAGAAAAGATAAAAAATAAAAAATAATTATGGAAGAATTTAAAGACCAAGCCGAACAATTGTTCTACCACTATAAGGAAACCAAACTCCCTGTACCAAACTTGAGGCAACAGATGTTGGACAGTGGCTATATGGATACTGTTTATGACGACTTCAGGAGCGAGCTTATTGCCATTAAAAGTGGTATTGTTTCCTCGGCCGATGATGCACAGAAATGCAATGTTGTGATTGAGGAACTTGTACTAAAACTAAAAGATGTGGTGGAGGAATCACTTTAATTTCCCCACTCTTATCAACATCGGAAAGGTTACTTTTTTGTCGCTTTTTTTCCATGATATTTTCAATTCTTCCCTAATAATATCAATCGGATTTTGGTTGTGATGTGCTTTGTAATGTTCTACTGCCGACCAGGTTTCGAGGTAGCCGATGATCTGGTCGAAATTCCACGTAAAAACATTTGAAAACGTTTCGGTTTCCAATTCTTCAAACGGAAATGGTATGGTTTTGTAGTTTTCATCCAAGTATTTTCGTTCGGCATCCCAAAAAGGACCTACTATATTGTGATAGAAATCGAGCAGGATTTTATCGGTATCTGGGTTGGTTGAAAACAATCCGTAGCCGAGGATGGCGATGATGCCGTTTGGTTTTAGGATACGGTTTACTTCTGCATAAAATTTATTAAAATCAAACCAATGAACAGCTTGTGCAACGGTAATCAAGTCGAATTGCTTGTCGTGGAAATCCGTTTCCTCTGCAGATTGATTCTTATAGATTACATTGATGATTTTTGGGGCATGCTGAAGTTGGTTTTCGCTGATGTCGGTTGCATAAACAGTATGAAAATATTGCGAAAGAGCGATGGCCACTTGTCCGTTTCCTGTGGCAACATCGAGGGCGGTTTCCTTGTTTTTCACGAAGGACAACACATGGTTGATTAATTCCTGTGGATAATGCGGTCGGAATTTTGAATACTGTGAGGCTTGATTGGAGAAATTGTCTTTCATTTTTAATTTTAGATTGTAGATTTTAGATTTGGGATTTAGTTTTTATGATTTCCTCCTAGCCCTGATGTAAGGGAAAATCCTTTTTATTTTTTCTTTAAAAATAAAAAGATTTGGAAAGACAGCAGGAATATGGATTCTGAAACTGCCCAAACGATTTGCTCCTTAAAAAAGAATACCGTAAGTTACTACTTTTAGTCGGATTGAATTCACAAAAAACCTTAATTTATTGATGTATTTGAAGTTTTAACTATTGGCAAAACGATTATCTTTGCGGTAAAATCAAAACAAAAATGAAGACATTACAAACCATTATTGAACAGGCTTGGGAAGACCGAGCGTTGCTACAGGAAGAAACTACAATTGTTACCATCCGTAAGGTGATTGACCTCTTGGATGCAGGAAATTTGCGTGTTGCCGAACCAACTGCAAACGGATGGCAAGTGAACGAATGGGTGAAGAAAGCCGTGGTGATGTATTTCCCGATTCAAAAAATGGAAACTTGGGAAGCAGGTATTTTTGAATACCACGACAAGATGCTTTTGAAACGCGACTATGCGGAAAAGGGAATTCGAGTGGTTCCACCAGCTGTAGCCCGTTATGGATCCTATATTTCTAAAGGGGTAATCCTGATGCCGAGCTATGTGAACATTGGTGCGTTTGTAGATGAAGGGACGATGGTGGATACTTGGGCAACGGTTGGAAGCTGTGCTCAAATTGGCAAGAACGTTCACTTGAGTGGTGGTGTTGGAATTGGTGGTGTTTTGGAGCCTTTGCAAGCGGCCCCAGTAATCATTGAAGATGGTGCTTTTATCGGGTCGAGATGCATCGTGGTAGAAGGTGTTCGTGTAGAGACCGAAGCGGTTTTGGGTGCGAATGTATGCCTAACAGCTTCAACAAAAATTATTGATGTTACGGGAGATACGCCAGTGGAAATGAAAGGGGTTGTTCCTGCTCGTTCGGTGGTGATTCCGGGAAGTTATACAAAATCATTTCCAGCAGGAGATTTCCAAGTGCCTTGTGCCTTGATTATCGGAAAACGCAAGCCATCGACTGATTTGAAGACGAGCTTGAATGATGCTTTACGTGAATATGATGTGGCAGTTTAATTAGTATTCAGTGTTCAGTCGCAGTGTTCAGTCGCAGTTTTCAGTCGCAGTTTTCAGTAAAAATAGTGAGGATAGAATTTAGGGATTCCAAATCTAAAATCTAAAATCTAAAATCTAAAATTCAAATGAAGGTATTAGTGATTCAGCAGAAAATGATTGGCGATGTTTTGGCCAGCAGTATCTTGTGTAATAATTTGAAACTGCTTTATCCTAATGCCCAAGTGGATTATTTGATTTATCCGTTTACGACGCCTGTTGTAGAAAACAATCCTAATATTGACAACATTATTCCTTTTCAGGACGAATATAGAAAAAGCAAGAAAGCTTTTTTGAACTTTTTAGTGGGCATCCGAAAAGCCAAATACGACCTTGTGATTGATGCTTATGGCAAACTCGAAAGCAATTTGGTAGTGGGTGTTTCGGGTGCCACGACTAAAATTGGTTTTCATAAATCGTATACCAATTTTATTTATACCAAAACGGTTAAGGAAATTCCGCAACCGCTCACCAATGCTGGAACTGCCCTTGAAAACAGATTGAATTTATTGAGTTCTTTGAACCAGAATAATTCAAAACTGGACATCAAACCAAAAATATTCCTGACGGAAAAAGAAATTCAAAACGGAAAGCAAATCCTTGAGGACAACAACATCGATTTTTCGAAGAAGATTTTCATGATTGGTGTTTTAGGAAGTGGCAACAACAAAACGTATCCGTTTCCTTTTATGGCAAAAGTCTTGGATTTTATTGTTGAGAAAACCGATGCTACATTGCTTTTCAATTATATGCCTTCGCAGAAAAAGGAAGCAAGGGCCATTTTTGATTTGTGCAAACCCGAAACTCAAAACCACATTAAGATTGACGTTATTCCGGGAAGTATTCGGGAATTCCTATCGATTACCCAACATTGTGATGCCTTGATTGGCAATGAAGGTGGAGCTGTGAATATGGCGAAAGCTTTGGATATTCCGACTTTTACTATTTTTTCAACATGGATTATTAAAGAAGCATGGAACTCTTTTGAAGAGGGAAACAAAAATGTTTCGGTTCATCTGAAGGATTTTAAACCCGAACTCTACGGGGCAAAAACGGCAAAGGAGATGAAAAAAAGTGCCTTGAGTTTGTATGGATACTTTTCTCCAGAATTGTTGTTGCCTGTGCTGGAAAAATACTTAAAGGACAATTAGAGATTAAGATCGAGGCCGGTTGCAGTTCGAACCACTTTGTTCTTACGGGTATGCTCCCTAATTTCAAAATTCTTCTTCCAAGCGGCTTCACTGACGTAACCTCTTGAATGATCGAGGTGAACACATATAGCACTGTAGCGAATTTGCTTTGATTTCACTCCTTTATTGATTAGTCTTTCACCCAATTCCCTGTCTTCTCCTCCATACTGCATCTCTTGGTTGAACCCATTCACTTCGAGCAGGTCTTTTTTCCATCCGGAAGCATTGTGTCCGTTCCAAGTGGGTTTTGTTGGCGTTACCTTATTCAAAATTTTAGACCAAAAGCCTTTTGCCGCGACCTTATTATTTTTAAAATTTTTCTTCAAGCCTCTCGCCAAAAGCCAATCGAGTTTAAAACAGTTTTGTTCGATAATGTCTTGCTTTGTAATGGCTTGTGAGATGTCCATCGGTAACATAAAGTAACCTCCCGAGAGAAAATAACCTTCTTTGCGGTATTTTAGATGTGTGGTCACAAAATCATTCCTCGGAATGCAATCACCATCTGTGAATATTAAATACTCTCCAGCAGATGCCAAAATGGCTTTGTTTAGGATTTGTGTTTTTTGAAAACCGTTGTCTGGCTGCCAAACATGAATCAATGGCATTTGGATTTGTGGTCGTAGAGCATCTAGGAGTTCTTTGGTTTTTGGCCCCGAGCCATCATCTGCAATAATAATCTCAAAATCCTTTTCTATTTGAGCGCTAAATCCCCAAATGACTTTCTCTAGCCAAGCTTCAGCATTGTAGGTACTCAATATAACAGAAATTTTCATTTTTTTTTCGATTATTTAGACCACAAAAATAGTAAATAATTTATATTTGTTGAATATTAAACCTCTTAATGGAATATACTCGAACTAATAAACTATCAGTCCTTATCATAACCTTGAACGAAGAAGCCCATATGCATGAGTTGCTAAGCGATTTAGACTTTGCTGATGAGGTTATTGTAGTAGATTCTTACAGCAAAGATAGAACCAAGGATATTTCCACGTCATTCAAAAATGTAAGGTTTCTGGAGCATACTTTTGAAAATTATACTGCCCAAAGGAATTTTGCTATTGACCAAGCAAGAAACAATTGGATTCTTTTTATTGATGCCGATGAACGACTGACACCAGAACTGAAAGAAGAAATTATTCAAACCGTAAACAGCGACACTGATGTTAGTGCATTTCTTTTTTACAGGAAATTTTTCTTTAAAAAACGAATACTGCACTTCAGCGGATGGCAAACCGATCGCATCTTTAGGCTCTTCAAAAAAGACAAGGCTCGCTATACCTACAGAAGATTGGTTCACGAAAAGCTTGATGTAGAAGGAAAAGTTGATATTTTTAAAAATAAATTAATCCATTACTCCTACAGCGATTATCAATCCTATAAAGGAAAAATGATTGCTTATGGCAAACTAAAAGCAAAGGAAAAATTGTTTATTGGCTTTAAACCTACCTTTATTCATTATTATGGTCATCCCATTTATACTTTTCTTTATCAATACTTGATTCGATTGGGAATTCTTGATGGGAAGAAAGGAATTATTATTTGCTACCTCAACGCTTTGAGTGTCAAAGCAAGATATAGAGAACTTAAAAGATTAAAATTTTAAATGCTTGAATTTTTGGGCAATGTTTTTACCAAAAATATAAAGTCTTGAAACATTTAAAATTTTACTATTCTCTAAAAACGACACTACTTTATCAATGTCATTTGTAGGACATAGTCCGAGGCTTCTCCATTTCTCGGGTGCCAATGGATGTACATTTTTAAATTGAGTATAATTGCTGCTGTCAATGTTCTTCCAAAAAGTAAAATAGCTCTCAACATCAAAATCTTTGTTGTGTCCCCAATTGTTTAACTTGAAATAAATTTCTTCATTTTCTCTTGCCCAAGTATTGTGAACTATAAAAAAAGGCAAATATATTTTTCTGAATTTGGATATTCTTGCATTTTTATATCCGATATAATTTGTTGCAACGGTTGCTGTTTCAAAAGGTTTTTCTACATAAAGATAGCCGTCGGGAAGCTTTTTAAACAAGTTTACAAAAAACAGAAATAATTGAACTTTGTTTTTTTCGGGATTAATCAGATACTTTGGATTAGCTCTCAAGTAGTCTACAAACCCTTTGAAATTAACAAAAAGCTCATCGGCATCCAATTGGATATACCAATTTCCTTTTCCGAAAAACTCGGCAAGCATGGTTCTTTCTCTTGTATCATTTTGAATTGCAGTAAGGTTTGGATCATAAAAATCATCCTTGTAGATTTCTATTTTATTTTCTACGTCAAAGTTTTTAATCCAATCAAAAAAGTCATTGTCTATAGTAAATGTATTTCCACTCCAAGTGCGGCTTTCAATATCAAGAGCCAAAACAATTCTATCAGAAGCTTCATAAACCAATGGAATGGATTGCTTCAAATACTTGTAATCATAGGAAACCAAAAAGCCAACATTTACCTGCATCTTTTTTTGACAAAAATAAAATTTATTTCCCGAATTTTACAATAAGTTTGCACTAATCATAGAAAAGAAAAAAATGGATATAAATGTATCAATAATATTATTAAATTATAACAATGCAGCCTTGACGCTAAATTGCATAAATTCTATTTTTGAAAAAACACCAAAATCAGTTTCATTTGAAATTATCATAGTTGACAATGCCTCTAAATACAGTGATTATGAACATTTAAAATCTGGAATTGATACATTAAATTATTCAAATGTTTCGCTTCATAGAAGCCGAATCAATACCGGTTTTGCTGCTGGAAACATGCAAGGCATACAGTATGCAAAAGGTCAACATATAGCACTAATAAACAATGATGTTCTCTTGGTTGAAGATTGTTTTTCGCCACTTATTGCACATCTGGAGCAATTTAAAAATCATGGTGCATTAGGGATTCAGCCAATATATGAAGATGGAGAAAAGCAAGTTGCATTTGGCCATTTTGATACTTTTGCTACCCGTTTTCTGGGATATTGGCTTTATGAAAAACTAAATCCTAAAAAAACCAAACGCCACGGCGATTACAAAGCCCCAATAGAAACCGATTTTGTGATTGGAAGTTTTATGTTTTTCAGGGCAGAAGATTTGTATAAAGTTGGAGGATTAGACTCTAATTTATTCCTTTATTATGAAGAAATGGATGTTTGCAAAAGACTAAAAAACATAGGATTAAAATCTGTTTTTATTCCAACCATCAACTACATTCATCTTTGTGGAAGAAGCACAAATATTGGATACCAAAAAAAGATAGAACTGAAGATTTCACATTTATACATCATAAGAAAAAACCACGGATACCTGCAATATCTATTATTGAAATATCTATATATCATAATATTTTCATTTAAGTCGCTCGTTAAACCTAAACATTTTAAACTTGCAGTTGCCTTGATTAAAATGGGAGCACCCTTGGCGAATTCTTTAAAACACCAACAAATAATTCTAGAAAAATAATTAATATGGTTCCCGATTATAATTCCGAAGTATATAAAGCATACGAGATCATCAAAGAAGGTGGCATCATCCTATACCCTACTGACACGGTTTGGGGAATTGGCTGTGACGCAACCAATCCTGAAGCGGTTGCAAAAATATACGCATTAAAAAAACGAGCCGAAACCCAAAGCATGATTGTCTTGATGAACGGCGAAAAGATGATGTATAATGTTTTCAAGGAAATTCCGGAAGCTGCCTGGCAAATCATGGACTTATCTGAAAAGCCTACAACCTTAATTTTAGACAAACCTCGAAATGTGGCTCCAAACATCATTGCTCCAGATAATACACTTGGAATCAGGATTGTAAAGGAACCTTTTTGCTTTAAGCTTTTAGAGCGAATGAAAAAGCCTCTGGTTTCCACTTCTGCCAATATTTCGGGTGAGCCAACTCCAAAAAGTTTCAAAGAAATTAGTCCTGAAATTATAAAAGGCGTTGACTATGTTGTAAATTTGCACCACGATAAAATTGCAGGAAAACCATCGACAATCATAAAATTGACGAACGATTCCCAGGTTAAGATTATCAGAAAATAGTATGCAGTGTTCAGTTTTCAGTTTTCAGTTCGCTCGAACTGTCAAACTTTAAACTTCAAACTTTTATAATGAATTACAAAGAAGCATTATCAAATCCAATATTCGAAATAATTTCCAAAGCTGCACAAGAAATGGGTGTAGAAAGCTATGTCATTGGTGGCTTTGTTAGAGATTTTATTTTAGGAAGAGATTCAAAAAAAGACATCGATATTGTTGCCGTTGGAAGCGGTATTGAATTGGCCTTGAAGGTTTCAGAACTACTTCCTAGAAAACCAAAAGTACAGGTTTTTAAAACCTACGGAACAGCAATGCTTCGTTTTCAAGACATTGATATTGAATTTGTTGGAGCCAGAAAAGAATCCTATCATTTTGAAAGCAGAAATCCTGTTGTGGAGAATGGAACACTTGAAGACGACCAAAACCGTCGTGATTTTACGATTAATGCTTTAGCACTTTCTTTAAGCAAAGAAAATTTTGGCGACTTATTGGACCCTTTCAATGGTTTGGAAGATTTGGAAAGCAAGATCATCAAAACACCGCTTGATCCAGATATTACTTTTTCGGATGATCCGTTGAGGATGATGAGAGGGATTCGTTTTGCTACTCAATTGAACTTTGATATTGAAGAAAAATCTTTACAGTCTATTACCAAAAATGCCGAAAGGATTAAGATTATTTCTGGAGAAAGGATTGTAGAAGAATTGAACAAGATTCTTTCGACAGATAAGCCTTCGGTTGGATTTTTACTTTTGTATAAAACTGGGTTGCTGGATATAATTTTGCCTGAATTGACTGCCTTGAACCAAGTGGAGGAAATTGAGGGCCATACACATAAAAATAATTTTTACCATACATTGGAAGTTGTGGATAATATTTGTCCGAATACGGATGACGTGTGGCTTCGTTGGGCGGCTTTGTTGCACGATATCGGGAAGGCTCCAACGAAACGTTTCAATAAAAAACAAGGATGGACTTTTCACGGACATGAATTTTTGGGCGGAAAAATGGTCAAGAGAATTTTTGAACGTTTGCACATGCCCTTGAATCAGAAAATGAAATTCGTTCAGAAAATGGTGATTATGAGTTCACGACCAATTGTCTTGGCTCAAGATATTGTTACGGATTCGGCTGTTCGTCGTTTGGTTTTTGATGCTGGCGAAGATGTTGATCATTTGATGACTTTATGTGAAGCTGATATTACAACCAAAAATCCTGCAAAATTCAAGAAATACCACAGTAATTTTGATGTTGTTCGGAAGAAAATTGTTGAAGTCGAAGAACGCGATCATGTTCGACAGTTTCAGCCTCCGATTACGGGAGAAGAGATTATGGAAATGTTTAATTTGAAGCCTTCAAGGGAAATTGGAATCTTGAAAGAAGCCATCAAGGAAGCTATCTTGGAGGGTGAAATTCCGAACGAATATGATGCAGCTTATGAATTATTGATGAAAAGAGCTCAGAAATTGGGACTAAAAAAAATTGAAGGAAAATAGGAAGATTAACTTTTGTTTTTTTAGTCAAACAAAACCTTTTGAGTAAATTTACATAAATTTAAAGTTTATGACAATTACCGAACTAAAATTAGAATTGATAAAAAAAGTCATCCATACAGATGATTTTGAAACTTTAATGAAATTAGAAGAAATTTTGAAAAACAAAAGTTCTATTATAACTATTGCAAATGAACCATCATCTGTTTATCAAGAAAAAGAAGAAATTCGCATTTTTAATGATTGGCAACGAGCAAGAATTGACATTGCTTTAAAACAAGTTGAAAATGGAGAATATATTACAGATGAAGAAGCACAAATTGAGATAGAAAAATGGTTCGAGGAACAAGAAAGATAGTTTGGACAAGTTTCGCAAGAAAATCCAGAACTTCTATTTTCTTATACTGGAACAAAAGAAATAAATCTAACATTTATAGTAAAAAATTAAATGTTCTATTTCAGGAATCATTGAATCAACTTACTTTTTTTCCTGAAAGTTCTATAAAATCCGAAAATCTAAATGTCAGGTTAAAAATTGTAAGTCACTTCGAAATTGTTTATTCAATTACTGAAACACATATTTTCGTCCTTGACATTTGGGACACAAGACAAAATCCAGATAATTTCCCTATCAAACAAACATGAAAACAAATAAATCAGTCATCTATTGGCTACTTTCAGGTTGCATCTTACTTTTTATTATGGTTGTCGTTGGAGGAATAACACGACTCACCAATTCAGGATTATCGATGACGGATTGGCATTTGGTGACGGACACTTTTCCGCCACTGACGGACGAAAAATGGAATGCGGCTTTTGAGGAATACAAGAAATTTCCAGAGTATCAAAAAATTAATATTCACAACGATTTTACGGTTGAAGATTATAAATTCATCTATTTTTGGGAATGGTTCCACCGCTTTATCGGAAGGATTATTGGGTTGGTTTTTGTTGTTCCGTTTGTCTATTTCTTGGTTAAGAAACGCTTGAGTGGCGAAACGATAAAGAAATGCATCATCCTTTTGTGTATGGGTGCTTTCCAAGGATTTTTGGGTTGGTTTATGGTGAAAAGCGGTTTGATTGATCGTCCGGATGTGAGTCATTTCAGGCTTTCTCTGCACTTGACTTTTGCCTTCATTACGTTTGCTTATACGTTGTGGGTTGCATTGGATTTGATTTATTCTGATAAAAAAGAAGTACTTCTTCCTTTAAGGAAATTAGCACGATTTACGATGGTTTTCTTGATTATCCAGATTATTTATGGTGGATTTGTGGCGGGCTTGAATGCTGGTTTGATCCATAACCATTGGCCGATGATGAGTGAAGGAAAATTCATGCATGAAACCGTCTTGATGGAACAAGATTCCCTTTTGAAAAACCTGACGGAAGGAAAAAGTGGGGTTCAGTTTGTTCACCGAACGATGGCTTATGTTGTGGTTGGATTGATTTTATTTTTATATTTCAAAAGCAGGAAATTTGCTTTGACGACCCAACAAAAAATGGGAACGAATGTTTTAGTGGGTTTTGTTTTTCTTCAATTCCTGTTGGGTGTTTTTACGCTTTTACTTCAAGTGCCACTTTGGTTGGGATTGGTGCATCAGATTATGGCGTTTTTCCTTTTGAGTGCGATGGTTTATACGTTGCATCGATTTAGTAAATAGAATTCTTATTATATAGAAAAAGCCGATAAAACTTAAAGTTTATCGGCTTTCTTATTTTAGAATATTTTTTAGAATGAAGTATTCAACGATAATGAAAGACCTGTACTTTCTGGTACAAACCTACAAACTCCACCAACACATACTAGACCTCCACGTTGTCTTCCGTAATTGATTGAAATTCTAGAAGCTCCTTTTCTATAAGATCCACCGATATTATAGTAATGATGACGTTTTTCTTTATCATCGTTTCCATAATTATAGATGTCCCAAATATAGCAAGCAAATCTCGAATTAAAACTATATTCTAAAGTAGCTCCAGCCCAATTTTTTCTGTCGGCATCAGCCCACATGTGTTCGCCAAGAAAACGAATGGATCTTGAGTTTGAAAAAGTATAGGTTGCTTCGGCATTAACAATATCGGTTTTTACCAAACTACCACCTCCCAAATATTTTGTATTATAATACTGATTTACATAATTGAAAATTGTAAACCATTGATCGGAAACTTTTTTAGTGATTTCTATATTGTAATCGGAGAAATATTTATCCCCTGTTCCAATAAACTCTGTTTCATAATCTGGAAGAATACCTGCATCTGGGTTACTAAACGAGAAATCTCCTTTCAAGTTATACCAATTAGAAGCATTCACGGCTATTTTAGTTCCGTATTTTCCTCCTAAAGCTGTTCCTTTTTTAATATTATAAAACACGTCTATTTGTCCTCCAATTTCTCCAGCTTTCATTACAGATGGATCCGAGAAATCTACTCTATTTTGTGCTTGATAAACATAAATATTGGCTAAGTTACTATGATGTTGTTTTGTTAGAGCCGGAGTATAATTCATAATTTTATCATTATAATTGATACTCGTACTGGCTTGTTGAGATGGATCAGTTGGATTATATACTTCGGGAATTCGTTCGGAATAAAATCCCATATTTTCTATTCTTCTTAAACTTGCATCAATTCCAAGTCCTTGCTTTGAGTAGCCCATATTAAATAATAATGCACTACCATTTTTCACAAAATCGTTGCTGATATTGTTTTGAACATCTAAAATAGCGTCTTCCGATTTATAATTATATTCTGATGAGATATAAAATGAATTGTGAGTAAAATTTACTCTTCCTGCAAAACTGTTGGTTAGTGCATCAAATTTAGGGGCTTCTATTCTAGTTTTATCAATTTCTTCATCTCTACCAACATAGGTAAATCCAACAGAGAGTCCTGATGTTTCAAAATTGAAAAGTTGATCTAAAATGATTTCTGAATTAAAACCATAAATTTTTCCTTGAGAAATATCAAATCCTGTTCGCTGTTGTCCGTAAAGTGCTGTAAAAGATAAGTAATCAGATGGTCTGTAATTGATTTTTCCTCCTCGGATGGCATTGTTTAGCCCTAAAGGCCTATCCTCCCAACTCCTTAATAATAGACCACTACCAAATTGTTCATAAAAATAACCCGCAGTAACATCAAGTTTGTTAGTTTTATAATTAATAAAATAAGTGGCTACATTGGTTTCGTTTAGTTTTGGATTATAATTTAGTAGGGCATTGGGCTCATAGGCTTCTACCTGAACTCCTGCCGTCCAGTTTTTATAATTATAATTCACAAAAAGATAATTATTAGAACGAACAGGTTCTTCTGGGTGAACTGTTCCCATTTCTTTATCATTTAGATACCATTGCGAGTTAGATTCGAATCCTCCAAAAACTTTTCCGTAATCTTTTTTTTCTTTTGTTGATGTTTCAGTATCTTCTTGAGAATAACCAAGAGATGCTGTAAACAAGCAAACTCCTAAAATGATTTTGTTCATTACTATAATGTTTTAAGTATGGTGAATAATTCTTTTTCACCACCTTGAGTATAACCACTCTGAATGTGAACTATTTTGTTGTTTTTCACTACAATCGTATAAGGAATATCCACAATGGTAAGAGCTCTTTTAAAATCCTGATTGGAGTCTAAAATTACGCTAAAAGGCCAGTTTTTTCCACTAACCAATGGTTTTACTCTTTTTTGAGTTCTAGCATCATCTGTAGAAACTGCTATAACTTCTAAATTTACTTCTTTTTGCCAAGTTTCATATTCTTCGCTTATGGCTTCAAGTTCGTTTAAGCAAGGTCCACACCAAGTAGCCCAAAACGAAAAAACATAAAGCTTATCCTGTTCTTGATAATCTGTCTTGATGTTTACAGGTTTGTTGTCTAAAGATTTTAGAGTAAGATTTGGAAGCTCTTTCTGAGCATTTGCTACCGAAATAACAAATAAAAATAGGATAGTTAATTGTTTCATAGTTTAATTGTTTGTGTTGCAAATAAACAAAAAAAAATAATATATACACATTGTAAAAAAAATATATTATTATTGCAAAATATAACATAACCAAATTATTAACTAACTATTAACTCATCTATGAAAATTTTAAAAATTTTATTCTTAAGTTTCCTTTTTATAGGAATTAATGCATGTTCATCTGACGAAGATGAAGATTCAACAGCTGTTGCATCAATTACTTTAACTCCTAGCACTACTACTCAGATGATTGGAGAACCAGTTACATTTGTAGTAACTACTGACACTGGTGAAAATGTCACAGCTGGTTCAGCTTTATCTGCAGGAAATACATCTATTACTGGAGCTACTTTTACATCTCAAACTACTGGACCAGTTGTTGTTACTGCTACATATTTAGGAGCAACTGCTACTACAACAGTAACTTTTACTGACATTCCTCCAACCTCTATCACGTTAACTGCCAGTGCAAATGCTCAAGCAATTAATGAAAGTATCATTTTTAAAGTGGTTACAAACACGGGTATCGATGTTACATCTACATCTGTTATAACTGCTGGATCTTCAACTGTTAATGGAGATAGGTTTACTTCTACAACAGTAGGCACTTTTGATGTCTCTGCAACTTACGGTAATCTAACATCTGAAAATATTACTATTACTTTTGGGCAGCCGATTAGCTTTACAAAAAGAGTTTTAATTGAAGACTATACAGGAACATGGTGTGGTTGGTGTCCAAGAGTTTCTTACGGAATTGAATTGGTACAAAATGCCACTGACAAAGCTGTAGTTGTTGCGATACACAGAGTTAGCACTAATCCTACAAGTGGAGCCTATGACCCATACTCATATAACGCTAATAGCTTAGAAAGTTTGATTAATTTACAGGGGTACCCTACAGCAAAGTTAAACAGATTAACTACTTGGAATTCTCCAGAACCGAACAATATTAACCAAGTAGTTGGATTAACAAACGGTGAAACCCCGAAAGTAGGAATTTCAATGACTTCATCTGTGAGTAATGGAACTATTAACCTAGCTGTTAATACTAAATTCGGAAAAGGCTTAAACGGAAGTAAACTAGTAGTATATGTTTTAGAAAATGGTTTGGTTCATAACCAAGTAAATTATACAACCTATTATGGTGGTACTGGAGGAAACAGTGTTATTCCAAACTTTGTGCATGATCACGTTTTGAGAGCTTCTTTGACAAATTTATTAGGTGATGCTTTTTCTAATGAAGAATCAGCTTATAACAATGTTGTTACCAAATCTTTCAACGTTTCTGTTCCTGCAACTGTATCTAATCCTAATAACTTGGAATTTGTTGCTTTTGTTATTGGTGCTGATAATAAAGCAATTAATGTACGGAAATCTGCTCCAGGTGAAAATCAAACATTCGAAATCATAGAGTAATTTATGATTAACAAATAATTAAAACGCTCCAAATTGGAGCGTTTTTTTTGCCCAAAAAAATATCTTGTAACATTTGAGAAAAATCACATAACCTTTTGGCGTCTAAAAAAGCCAACTTTGTAATAGAAAAAGAATTTACTAATTATTAAAAATTAAATGTTATGCCGAATTCAAATGAAATTAAAGGAAACTGGGAAGAGTTTAAAGGAAAACTTAAACAAAAATTTGCCGACTTGACAGACGACGATTTGTTGTACGAAGAAGGTAAAGAACAAGAAATGTGGGGAAAATTGCAACAAAAATTAGGAAAGACTGAAAAAGAAATCAAATCTATGTTTGATTAATCCCGAGAGTACTTCTTAAAAAACTAAAACTAAAAAACGACTGCTTCATCTATTGAATTTGCATTTAATTGTAGATTTATAGTGAAGTAGTTTTTTTTATGCAATCCAGTCCTTGAAATCATTTACTTTTTCTCGGCTCACGATTACCTCATCGTCATTGTAGGTTGGCAAAATCACTTTTAAACGAGAATTACTGTACACCACTATTTCCTTTATGGATTTCAAAGGGACTATAAACTTCCTACTCACACGATAAAAATCTCGTGGATTCATTTCTTGCTCCAAAACTTCCAAAGTACTATCAATCAAATAATCCCTGTTGTCTGTTGTGTGGATGTAGGTACCTTTATTTTCACTGAAAAAGCATTCTATTTCTTCTGTGGTAATGACTTTTAGATGCTGTCCAATCTTCACTGTAAATCTGGCCTTATAAGTTTTTTCAACTGGATTTGTCAGCATTCTCTTTATCTGTTCAAAATCAAGCTGAAGGTTTTCAGGCTTTTGTGTCCTAGACTTGAATTTAGCCACTGCAATTTCCAAATCGTCCTCATCAATGGGTTTCAGAAGATAATCGATGCTGTTGAGCTTAAATGCCTTCAAAGCATATTCATCATAAGCCGTTGTGAAGATTACGGCACTTTTAATTTCTATTTTCTCAAATATCTCAAAAGACAAACCGTCTGATAATTGGATATCAAGGAAAATCAAATCCGGATGCTCATTTCTAGAAAACCACTCGATTGATTCTTCAACGGAATGCAGAAGCGTATTGACTTTCAAATTTAATTTCTCAACTTTTCGTTGCAACAATCTTGCGGCAGGTTTCTCGTCTTCTATGATGATGATGTTCATTTTTTCAATTGGATAATTTGATGATAAGATAATTTATGAATCATAAATTATTCCCACTTGTTTTCTTGTTTTTTATTCATCAATTCATTGATTTTCTTTTCTTCCCAATCTTGTCCAAGGAAAACATTGGTTCCGAAAACACTTACCGCATGAAATGCCAATCCAATCCCCCAGAAGAAAGCGACTGAAAATGTAGAGAACTTCAAGAATGTTTCTCCCGCTTCGAGCTGGAAATATTTCATCGAGATAAGAAACAAATTGACCAGGATGTAGGACATCAAATGCTTATAAAATCCCGCAATTGCTTTTACACGTTTACTTGCCCTTTCAAATTTTTGTCTTTCGATTTCAGTTAAATTTTCCATTTTTACTTGTTTTTAAATTGTGTATTAAATCGTTCCTGCTTTTGTTTTTCTTCTTCTATAAATTGTTTCAGCTTTCGTTCCTCCCAGTTTTTTCCTAAAAAAGGATTTAGATCAAAAGCCTCCATCCCGTGCATAATCACTCCAGTACCCCATCCTATCATCGAAAACCAAAACCAATGAAATTCAGGAACATAAGTAAGGTTGATGTAAATCAAAATTGGAATCACAACACAATAGGCCGTCAGCTGAAAATAAAAAGCCCTTATCTCCTTGGCTTTCTTTTTTGCCTTGTGGTATTTAATTTCTTCAAATTCATTAAAATTCTCCATAATTTCTAAATCTTAATCCCATTTGTTGTTTCGCTCTTTCTCCATCAGTTCTCGGATTTTTCGGTCTTCCCAATCGCTGTTCAAAAAAGGCATGTAATTAAAAACCGACATTCCGTGGGCTATCAATCCTATTCCCCAGCCTACAAAAGGATACAAAAACCAAAGATGCTTTGGACTTGTACTTAAATTTAAGGTTATCAGTCCAATATTCACAACAATAAACGAACTTAAATGACCATAAAATCCTTTTATGTCCTCTACCCTTTTTTGAGCCTTCATATACATTTTATGCTCATCATTGCTATTACTTGTTTCCATAACGGATATTTGTTTCGTTAAAATTGGTATGCTAACCGAAAATTCTTTTTCATTTTGTTCGATCAAAACCTTCCTATTGGTTATGATGCCGTATCTGTTGATAATATTCTGCAAGCCAACCCCTTGCCTGTCGTTTAAAACTTCTTTCTTCTGAAAATCATTCTGAATTACCAAATAATCGCCCTTGTCAATAATTCGGATGTAGAGCGGCCTTTGTTCACTCACTACATTGTGTTTCACCGTATTTTCCAGCAATAATTGTAAAGACAGCGGAACCACTTTTGCTTCTGGATTTGAAATTGTGTCCGGAAGTTCATAGAACAAGCTGTTTTCAAACCTCATCTTCAAAAGATTCATATAGGTTTTTGCAAACGATAATTCTTCGGCTACTGAAACTAATTCCTTGTCTTTCTGTTCCAAAACATAGCGGTATATTTTAGAAAGAGAGGTCGTGAAACGTTGTGCATTATCCGGATTCTCTTCTATTAATGAACTCAAAACATTCAAGCTGTTGAAAAGAAAATGCGGGTCGATTTGGTTTTTCAGGCTTTCAAACTTGGCCGAAGCCGTTCCGGCAATAATCTTCTGTTCATTGACCTTGTTTTCCTGTGCTTTCTTATAGAAATAAATCAAGTGGAAAAACAGCGTTACAACCATCGTGATGATCAGAGCAATCGCATAAAAACGTGGTCGCTCATTTGCAAAAAATAGTTCAAAGCTGTTGCCAGTGATTACAACCGACATAAACATTCTTACCATAAATATACCTACTATGGTAAGAACAATACTCCCTGAAACTCCCCAAAAAATCCTATATTTTTTGTTGTTTCCCCACTCAATGTCATTGTTGAGATATTCAAAAAACAAAGAGTTTATCGTTGTCAATACCACTCCATACAATATATAATAGCCCATTTCCTTAAAAAGATCTGCATCAAAGGAAAAATTTCTTCCAAACATTGCCTCAAGCACAAACATGATTCCCATTATCACGAAACTCACGACAATTCCCTTGATGGCAACCTTGAACATATATTGTATCGCTTTTTGCATTTTTTTATTATTTATTTCTTATTTGCTATTATTTATTTTTTATTGATATTGCCATTGTAACTGAAATTGCCATTGAACCTTTACTTCTTATTGCATTCCTTCTGAGCTTCCAAAGCCCTATCTAATCCCCAATTTGGATGAAAAGAAGTTTCAGGCTTAAAATTAGCAAAAAGAGTGATTGCTTTGTCAATTTGAGCACACATTGGTTTGGTGTCCGACCCAAAATAACGAGCCCCACCAATTTCAAACTCGGCTTTTCCGAAAACAACTCTTGGGTTTTCTGGAGCAATTTTCTCGGCTCTGGCATACATCTCCATTACTTTTGGCGAATATTTCATGGCATTTGTCATCGGATCAAAGGCAACCCAAGCCGTATAAATCATAGCCTGCATTACTAAAATTTCTGGATTATTAGAATGTTTGATGAATTCGATATCCAATGCTTCCTGGGCTTTGTCTAATAATGGTGCAACTTTTTCCTTATCGGCCAGACTCTGAAAAGCCGTTGTAGTGTTCACTAAAGCCACATAATAATTAGGAAGCCAAGAGTTCTTTTCTGCCGAAGCAATTCTTTCAAACATTGCCGAAGCTTCTGCTGGTTTTCCTTCGCCCCAAAGCTGGAAGGCTTTTCCCATGCCTTGTTCAAACTGTGACTGTGCATTTGCTAATGTAGTTGCAAATAAAACGATGGTAAGGATAATTCTGTTCATAACGATTGGATTTTGATTGTTAGTATTTTTTTGATAATTGAAACTTTGAATTTATAGTTCAAAAGTAGGCTTGAAACATTCATTATAAAATTAAAACCTACCGAACTGTTGATTTTTGAGGATGAATTGTAACGCTCTACAAATTATCCAATTGATTGGTTTTCTTGTCCTTGCTGATGGTCCAAAAGAAACCCACAAAAATGAAGCGATCGGCTGTCGGAACAATTGGCTTGCTTCTAAAAACCCCATTCGTATCAGGAGTATTGGCATATTCGTAGCCAAAAACATTTTGAGTTCCCAGAACATTTGAAACAGAAAGATAGAGAATCTTTTGAGCACTTATCAGATAAGCCCAACTCAAATTCAGATTGTGAAAATCCTTGGTTTTACCATTCATAAATCCCGCCTCATTTGGATTTTCATAAGGACGCCCCGAATTGAAATTGTGGGTCAAGCCAACTTGCGAACGTAAACTATTGACCCAATATTTAGTCACAACAGATGCCGTATGTTTGGCTACGAAATTCGGAGTTGCTTGTTGCGGAAAGTTCCTGTAATCACGCTCTGTATCAATAAACGAATAGGAAATCCAGTACTCTAAATTCTTAATCGCCTTGTTGTCTCTCCAAAACAAATCAAGTCCTTTTGCATAACCAGAGCCCGAATTATCGTAGATGGAATTGAATTGAGGCGTCTCGGTATCAAACTTTATCAGGTTGTTGTATTTTTTATAATAGGCCTCGGCTCTCAAAGTTTTTCCCTGTCTGTTGTAACTATAATTCAAGATATAGTGCGAAGTATTCTCGGTTTCCAATTTGTCGGTATATTTCAAATAATCGGCCCTTGGAGCTTGGACAAAATCGCCATAGGCAAACGAAAACTGACTGAATTTTCCAGTTTTATAAGCCAATGAAGCCCTCGGAGAAAGATTAAATTCCTGAAGCAAATCGTTGTTCGAAGCTCTGAAACCCACTTTTGCCGCTAATTTTTTAGAGAAGAAAATATCTATTTCAGAATACGCCGCTGCAATGTTGGCATCATATCCAGATGAAAAGATACTGCCTAAATTTTCCTTATAATCTTCATCAAATTTGGTCATGAAATAATCGGCACCAAAAGACAATTTTATCCTGTCGGAAATCTTGTTGCTCAATTTCAGTTTCAAGTGTGAAGCATGCTCGCCATTTTCAACATCGTCCAAGTTTAGAGCAATCCTATTTTGTCCATAGCCATAACTCATTCCTGCAATAAAATCCCAATTGTTCATCAGAATTCCTTTATAGGAAGTATTCAGATAAAGATTATTGTTGTTCAGATTCACGCGGTTTTTTTCGGTCGAATTGATGTCTTCCTGATTCAAATCGAAACGGGCGGCATCAAAAGCACCATACACTTTTAGCAAACCGTTTTCAAATTGATAGCGATAGACCGCCTCTCCCGAAAGGGATTGATAAGGTCTGTTCCAATCTACCGCCTGAGGAACTGCCAACTGATAGGGAGCCAAATCAATATAGGCTGTGTTCAAGGTAAGCGAACTTTTGCTCCACTTTTTGGTGTTGCTTAAACCCAAACCAACCGTCATCAGCGAAATATCGGTTTGGTCCTGAACTGCTTCATCGGTTGTATTCAATAATAAAACACTCGATAGAGCCTCTCCATATTCAGCAGAATAACCTCCAGTAGAAAACGAAATCCCACTGAACAAAAAAGGAGAAAATCTTCCTCTGGTCGGAACATTATTTGCGGAAGCACCATAAGGTTGGGCAACTCGAAGTCCATCAACAAAGGTTTGGGTCTCATCTGCTTCACCACCTCTCACAAACAAACGTCCACTTTCTCCAACGGTTTGTGTTCCAGGAAGCGATTGCATGGCGGCAATAATATCTCCGGCAGAACCAGCTGTTGTAACAATATCAAGAGGTTTCAAAACAGAAACCCTAGCCTTATCCCCTGCTTCCAAAGTTCCAGCATTGATGACCACTGCATCCAAGCTGTTAATGCTTTCCTTCATTTTTATGGTCCTGTTCTTGAAATTATTGACATCAATCGTTTCAGAAAAACTTTCATACGTAAGAAATGTAATTTTCAAAACCTGTGTTCCTGTTGCTGTTGTGGTGAAGGAAAAGTTTCCATTTGCTTCACTTGCCGTTCCGTCATAAGTTCCTTCAATGAAAACATTGGCACCTTCGAGCGGAAGTCCTTTTTCATCTACCACTTTTCCAGAGATGGTGGTTTGCGAGAAAATTGCCGTGGTTAGTAAAAGAGTAAAGAGAGTAAAGATTGTCTTCATAGTATTGTTTTTTTTGATGAAGCAAAGATGTAATGTATTCAATTTTAAAAAAACTAAAGCTTACTGAACTGTGGAATTTTGAGGATGAGTTGTTAGAGAATTGATATTTTTTTTTCTGCTGGAAAAAAAATCTTATTTTTAAGCATCTAAAAAATCAACATCATGAAAATCCCTTCAAATTACCTTCCGGTTATGCCCTATTTGATTCTGAACGATTCAAAAGGGTTTCTTAAATTTGCAAAAGAAGTTTTCAATGCCCATGAACAGCTCCTCGTTCCCGGAGAAAACGGTCAAATAATGCACGGCGAGATTAAGATTCACGATGCCGTAATTATGTTTGCACAAGCCTCTGAGCAATTTCCAACCAAATCGGCAGGAATGTTTATTTATGTAGAAAATGTGGATCATGTTTATGACACAGCCCTACGTCATCAAGCCATTTCATTGACCATTCCAGAAGAAAAAGAATATGGCTATACTGCTGGTTTCGAAGATATTTTTGGCAATCAATGGTGGGTTGTTCAGGGATAAATCTTTTTAATGTAGTTATTTCTATGTTAATTTTTTCAAAAGGATGTAACATCTGTTTGATAAATGCGTTTAATTCGTCGAACAATTATCATTTATCAATCAAAAAAACATCCTAATCACAATGAATTTAAAATTCAAGTTCTTTCTTTTTGTGTTTTTTGTATCCACTGTTTTCTCCTTTTCCCAAGAGAAATTCACCATCAGCGGTACAATTTCTGACTCCTCAAGCAACGAAACCTTGATTGGCGTCAACATTTATGCTCCCGATCTCAAAATCGGGACCACTACAAACGAATATGGTTTCTATTCGCTTACTTTACCCAAAGGCGACCATAAAATAGAAATCAGCTATGTAGGTTTTCAAACCATTATCCAACAAATTTCGCTTACCAAAAACACCAAGCTCTCCATTCCGCTTGATGGTGGTGGCGAACAACTGGACGAAGTGGTGATTTCCGACAAGGGAAAAACCAACATCCGAAAGGCCGAAATGAGTGTCAATAAACTATCGGTGGAAACCATCAAAAAAATGCCCGTTGTTTTAGGCGAAGTCGATGTCTTGAAATCTATTTTATTGCTTCCCGGAGTTACAAATGCCGGAGAAGGTGCTTCCGGATTCAACGTTCGTGGTGGTGCCGCCGATCAGAATCTGATTCTTCTGGACGAAGCAACCATCTACAATTCATCGCACGTTTTTGGATTCTTTTCGGTTTTTAATGCTGATGCGATAAAGGAATTAAAGTTATATAAAGGAGGAATTCCAGCCCGTTTCGGTGGCCGTGCTTCCTCTGTTTTGGATGTCTATCAAAGAGATGGAAACTCAAAGGAATTCCATATGAACGGTGGTATCGGATTGATTTCGAGCCGTCTTTTAGCCGAAGGACCAATTGTGAAAGACAAAGGTTCGTTTCTTGTGAGCGGTCGTGGTTCCTATGCTCATCTGTTCTTGAAATTGGCAGATAACGATAACTCGGCCTACTTCTATGACGTGAATGCCAAGCTCAATTATAAACTGAGCGAAAACAACAACCTCTATCTTTCGGGCTATTTCGGGAGGGACGTTTTTGATATTGGCAATGTTTTCAATAATGTGTATGGAAATTCGACCTTAAACCTTCGTTGGAACCACTTGTTTTCGGATAAATTATTCTCCAACCTTTCCCTGATTTACAGTGATTATTACTACGGTTTGGACTTGGATTTTATCGCGATGCAATATGAATCGGGCATCAAGAACTATAATCTTAAATATGATTTCAAGCATTATGCTTCGGATAAATTAAAATTGGCCTACGGTGTCAATGCCATCTATTACGACTTCAATCCCGGAGAAATAAAACCTTTAACTTCCAGTTCGGGGATCAATGCTCGTTCTTTTGCCAAGAAATATGCCTTTGAACCTGCCGCCTATATTGAAGCCGAACACACCCTGACAGACAAACTTTCGTTGATGTATGGTTTGCGTTACAGTATGTTCTACCGTCTTGGTGGCGATTCCAACATCAATATCTATGAAAACAATCAGGCGGTTAATTTCAATGAAACCTTCCAGATTTATGAAAAGGCAACACCAATCGGAACGAAATATTACGAAAAAAACGAAACCATTACTTCCTTTGATAATTTCGAACCAAGGGCCGCCATTTCCTATACTCTAAACGATGATTCCTCCATCAAGACCAGCTACAACAGGATGGTGCAATACCTTCAATTGATTTCCAACACCTCATCTCCTACTCCGTTGGACATCTGGACACCGAGCGACGAATTCATCAAACCACAAATTGCCGACCAAGTGGCGTTGGGGTATTTCAGGAATTTCCATAACGATGATTATTCGCTGGAATTGGAAACCTTCTACAAGACGGTAAAAAATAGGATCGATTATATTGACGGTGCCGATTTGATTGGGAATGAATTCATGGAGCAGATTGTACTGAACGGAAGGCAACGTGCCTATGGTTTGGAGATGATGCTGAAGAAAAACACAGGTAAATTCAACGGTTGGATTTCCTATACCCTTTCCCGTTCCGAACAGCAAACGCCTGGAAGAACTCCCACAGAAACCGGAATAAACGACGGAAAATGGTACAAGACAGGATACGACAAATTGCACAATATTGCCGTTACTGCCGCTTATGAACTTGGTCCGAGATGGTCGTTTGGAGCCAACTTTGCACTACAATCCGGGCAACCTGTTACCTATCCGAATGGCTATTACCAGTATGAAGGCATCACGGTTCCGAGTTATGGTTTGCGAAATGAAAACCGTTTGCCACTCTACCACCACTTGGATTTCTCTGCTACTTATACCCCAAAACCCGACAAGAAAAAAGGGTGGCAGAGCGAATGGGTGTTCAGTATTTATAATATCTACGGCCGTAACAATGCCGCTTCTATCAGTTTCCGTCAGGATGAACTTACGGGGAAGAACGAGGCCGTTCGTCTTTCTATTTTTGGGATTGTACCCGGTGTGAGCTACAATTTTAAATTCTAATCCTCCATCATAAAAAGCTAAACAATGAAAAATTTAAAATACATTTCCGTTATATTGATTGCCCTTTTCTTTACAAGTTGTGAGGATGTGATTGATGTTGATTTGCCAACAGGCGAACCAAAACTGGTAGTAGACGCTTCCATCAATTGGCAATTGGGCACCACTGGAAACGAGCAAACCATCAAATTGACTACAAGTACCGGCTACTACCAGCCAACGGTTCCAACAGTTTCGGGTGCTACCGTTTTCGTGACCAATACAGACACCAACCAAGTGTTTGACTTTGTTGAAACCATCGGAACCGGACAATATGTTTGCAGTACTTTCGAACCTGTTTTGGATGGAAACTATCAGCTGACTGTGATTACAGGTGGACAGACTTATACCGCAACAGAAAAGCTAATGTCAGTTGTTCCCATCGATAAGATTGAGCAAAAAGAAGCACCGTTTGGCGATGATTCAGTTGAAATCAATGTGTTCTTTACTGATAATGGTGCAACCGATGATTTTTATATGTTCCGATACATCACTTCGTTCGGAGCCATCCCGAACTACGGCGTTAGCGATGACGAGTTTTTTCAGGGCAACCAGTTTAATGATGTTTATTTCAATGAAGAACTAAAACCGGGAGCCTCCTTTGATGTAACAATCTTTGGCGTTTCGGAGCAATTCTATAATTATATGAACCTCCTTTTGGATATTGCAGGTGGTGGTGGACCTTTTGCTACCGCTCCTGCCAAGGTAAAAGGAAACATCCTTAATACTACCGATGCTCAAAACACAGCGTTTGGCTATTTTAGATTGTCGCAGACGGATACTAGGAACTATGTTGTAGAGTAATCACGTTAAATATTGATATATAATAAAATACTCGCACTTTTAGATAAAAAAAGTAGCGAGTATTTTTTTTTAAGTAGCGAGTATTTTTTTTTAGGTAGCGAGCGATTGGCATAATTAGTCGAGTCGATGACATAATGATTCGAGCGATTGACATAATGAACCGTGCGATTGAAAACCAATACTATAAATTGCTATATTTGAAATCATTATACTGCAACGAAACTCCCCCTACTCGTTGTTTTGATGTACTACTTTACTTTTTATTGGAATTATTTTAGGGTTTTACGGGAAACCGTAATTTGTTTTGGTTTCGAGTTTGTAGGTTTATGGAATATTAATTTGAAAAATAGGGTTTTACCTATGTTGGGTGGGATTTAGATTTGATATATTTGACGTAAAATAATTTAAAAGAAAGAAAAACATTCGCCTATACAACCATTTTGGAGTGATATGCGAATGTTTGTTTCGCATATAAACAAGTTATGCACAATGATAAAAAACAACTATATGGAAAACAACAACTTAATCCCGAAAGAGCATAATTATCCAGCTCAATTAACAACATTTGAAGCAGGACTAGTGTCGTTTTTAGGTAATCATAATTTACCAACATCTGGCATATTTGTTTCTGTTGATGAAAGATTAAGAGTATTCAACAACATTGATTACGTCATAAAACTATTAGATCCACAGTTATCTTCAAAATCAATTTACCTTTCTAAATATTTAGCTGCAACTGCCGCAGGTTTATTTGACGCAGCACTTAATTATTTGTGGGATGAAACAATATTACAATTAAGGAAAAGAGTTGCACATTTTGATATAGAATATTTTTACGATAATGCAGTTGGAGGAGAAAGAAGAAATAACTTTAGAACAGAAGAAGATTTGATTAAACTTCAAGATAGTGAACTTATTCAAGGTGCTAAAGAGATTGAATTAATTTCCGAGATTGGACACAAACATTTAAGTTTAATAAACTATATGCGAAATTGGGCTAGCGCTGCTCATCCAAATCAAAATGAAATTACTGGTTTACAACTAATATCTTGGCTAGAAACTTGTATAAAAGAAGTAATTTCAATTCCCTTACCGAAAGCGGCAGTGGAAATTAAGAAATTACTTTCCAACATTCGTAAAAGCGCAATTGAAGCTAGTGATGCAGATGAAATTGGAGTATTTCTTACTGAATTGCATCAAGAACAAGCTGATACCCTTGCGGCAGCATTTTTTGGTATATATACAAGAATTGAAACAGAAACTTTCGTTAGAAATAATGTAAAGTTATTATTACCGCTAGTTTGGGGAGCATTAAATGAAGATACAAAAGATGGATTCGGAGTTAAATATGCACACTTTTCTGCCAATCATCAAACACAACAAAAACAATTAGCAAAAGAGTTTTTAGAAATAGTTAATGGCCAAAAACATATTCCCGATGATTTACGAATCCCTGAAGTCGAAAATAGTTTAATCAATTTGATTAATGCTCATAGAAATATGAATAATTTTTACAACGAACCACCCTTTGCAAGAGCATTATTGAGAGTTATTGGAGTGCCTCCAAAAGTGCCTAAAAAGTTAAACAAACAATATGTATTATCAATAGTAGAATTATTTATTACTAATGGAAATGGAATAACTAGAGATGCGCAACCAATTTATGTAGGCTGTATTAAAAATTTTGACAGCAGACAAGCTACAATTGCTTTATTGTCTTTTCTTTATGATAACATTACGAATAGATTACAATTCTCATTGTGCCAAAACAAATTTAAAGAACTATTAGTTTTTTTAAGACCGCAACTAACTAATGCATCAACAATCGAACTACTAGATTTGATAGAAAAATTCCCTGGTAGATTTGATACTTTAAGAACCGATAGCAACATAAAAAGAGCTTTGAAAAATCTAGAAATATTGCTGAAATAAAAAATCACTGTGCATAACACACGCTACAAGCAATTCGGGCATCAGGCTTAATTTAAAAATGGTTTTGTAATTTGGATGATTTGGCAAATCCGAATAAGGGGCTTAATTTAGTCCCAAACTGCTTGTAGCGCGAGAACGTTAGCTGCAACCATAACCCAGAACGCAAATGGATTTCACTCATATAGATATAGAAATAGAAAAATTTTTGAAAGGAAAGAATATTTCAGTCACTGATAATCCGGATGAGGATAGGCTTAATCCCGACCGAGGGGATATCCACAACAGTTAGCGCGGTTTTGCAAACCGTGCCCACAATCAAAGTCAAATACTGGAATCATTTAATAAATCAAAGATGTCAACCAAAAAGAAAGGTCAATTGCCCGAATTCAAAGCTTTATGATCAACTTCCGTAAACTTGTCATTTCGAAGAATGAGGAATCACATAATCTTAATTCGCATTTTGTGGAGCAACTTGTGAGATCCCTCCTCCGTCGGGATGACAAGATTGGGGATTCTCGTGGTGTCGTTGCGGTTCCAAAGTGCAAATGGAAACTCCTCTAGCCCTGATTGAAGAGGAAACCCGACCGAGCGGATATCCACAACAGTTAGGCGGTTTTAACTTCGTTCAGTTCGGCTAAAGCCTCGGGTGCAAACCGTGCCAACAATCGAGGTCAAATACTGGATAAATCATTTAATAAATCAAAGATGTCAACCAAAAAGAAAGATCAATTGCCCGACTGCAAAGCTGTATAATCCACTTCCGTAAACTTGTCATTCCGAAGAATGAGGAATCACATAATCTTAATTCGCATTTTGTGGAGCAACTTGTGGAGATTGCTTCGCCAGTTCGCTTTCGCTCGTGTCCTCCTCCGTCGGGATGACAAGATTGGGGATTCTCGTGGTGTCGTTGCGATTGCAAGCGGTTCCAAAGTGCAAATGGAAACTCCCCCTAGCCCTAATTGAAGAGGAAACCCGACCGAGCGGATATCCACAACAGTTAGCGCGGTTTTGCAAACCGTGCCCACAATCAAAGTCAAATACTGGAATCATTTAATAAATCAAAGATGTCAACCAAAAAGAAAGGTCAATTGACAACTGATTCTGAATGGCGAAAACACTTGAGGAAAATTGGGAAACGGTTTTTCTGGAAAAGTGAACGCTTGGCGGAAAAGAAAACAATTGATAGAGAAATAAAACGAAACGAGTAAATTATTTCTTGTATGTCAAGGTTTGTGGAGCTACTTAATTCGCATTTTGTGAAGCAACTTGTGGAGATTGCTTCGCCAGTTCGCTTTCGCTCGTGTCCTCCTCCGTCGGGATGACAAGATTGGGGATTCTTGTGGTGTCGTTGCGATTGCAAGCGGTTCCAAAGTGAAAATGAAAACTCCTCTAGCCCTGATTGAAGAGGAAATCCTTTTTGTTCCGGGGTTCGGAACAAAAAGATTGGAACGGAAAGCAGGAATATGGTTTTATTCTTTGCCTAGCGATTTGCTCCTAAAAATTAATACTACAGTCTGTACTACTCTTTTGAGACCACAAAATTCTTTATATTTAATGCATAATTAAACATTAAAACCCATGCTCAAGATCAATTCCATCCATCATATCGCCATCATCTGCTCGAATTATGAAGTGTCGAAACATTTTTATACCGCCATTTTAGGGTTTGAGATTGTGAGGGAGGTTTTTCGAGAAGAAAGGACTTCGTATAAATTGGATTTGGCCATTAATGGAAATTATGCCATCGAGTTGTTTTCGTTTCCGGATCCGCCAAAAAGGGTTTCGCGTCCTGAAGCAACTGGGTTGAGGCACATTGCTTTTGAAGTGGAGGACATTTCGGAAACCGTGAACTATCTGGTTTCTAAAAACATAGCTTCAGAACCTGTTCGGGTTGATGAATTTACGGGTAAGAAATTCACGTTTATCGCAGATCCGGATGGGCTTCCGATTGAGTTTTATGAGATGTAAATCTTGCAATATTCAATAGAATTGCTGTAACAGGATATCCAGTAAGTTTGACGAATTTTGTTCTACTAACAAAAATGAAAAGGAAAATGAAAAAAAAAGTATTGATACCGATTGGAATTTTAGTGGTCTTGCTTCTAATTGCCGAAATAATTTTCATCAGCTGTAAATCGAATAACGAAAAGATAGACGATGCCCAGGAAGAAGTGGTTGAGGCAAAGGAAAACCAGCTTGAAGCCCAAGAATATGCAAACGAAGTGAGTAACGACACGACTTCGGAATATGTGAAGCTGAAAGCAGAGACAAAAGCTGTTATCGCGAAAAACGAAACAAGAATCGCCGAATTTAAAGTGAAACTGAAACAGGAAACTGCAGAAAACAAAAAGAAATGGCAGGTTCAGATTGACAAGCTTGAGGCCAAAAACAATGAATTGAAAAATGATTTGGACGCTTTTACGGAGACATCCAAAGAAAAATGGGACATCTTTAAAGCGAAGGTCAAAAAAAATGTGGACGACATTGACAAAGACATCGAAGACTATAAAAAAGAACACAACTACTAACTAATTCAAACCTCAAAAAGGTATTCGGGAAACTGGATACCTTTTTTTTATGGAAAAAAATATTTTACTACCTTTCCTGCTAAATCAATCATCATGAAAAAAAGCTTATATCTATCGGTACTTTTAGTGGCCATTATCTCCTGCAAAAAGGAAACTACAGTGGAACAACCAACACAACCAGAAAAACAATTTGCAGCACTCGAAAAAGCCAATTGGTTTTTAGGAAGATGGGAAAATAATTCGCCGGAAGGCAATTTATCTGAAATCTGGAAAAAGGAAAACGACTCTACCTTTTTTGGCGAAAGCTATTTTGTGATTAAAAATGATACAGTTTTTGCCGAACGCGTGAGCTTGGAAGAACGAAACGGAAAACTTTCGTGTGTTGTTACGGTTCCGAATCAGAATGATGCAAAGCCTGTTGCGTTTGAGTTGACTTCTGCGGAAGCAAATTCTTTGATATTTGAAAATCCTAAACACGATTATCCTAATAAAATCATTTACAATCAAGTTGGGAAAGACAGTTTGGTTGCCGAAATTAGAGGAATTAAAGATGGGAAAGAAAAGAATGAGTTTTTCAGGATGAAGAAAGTGGAGTAATTCCTAAAAAAAACCTCGTCTATTTCTAAACGAGGTAAGTCTTGATTCTTGATACTCTAATCTTGATGCTATTTCACCGGAATATTTTCCAAAATTTCCAATACAAACTTCCAGTATTTCTGAGCAGAAGATATTGAAGCCCTTTCGTCTGGAGAGTGAGCTCCGTGAATGGTTGGTCCGAAAGAAATCATATCCATATCTGGGTAATTTGTTCCTAATATTCCGCACTCCAAACCTGCGTGACAGGCTACAACATTGGCTTTTGAACCGTTTTGTTTTTCGTAGATTTCAGTCAGAACATCTAAAATAGGAGAATTTACATTTGGTGTCCAACCTGGATAGGAACCCGAAAAAGTGACTTCGCAACCAAACAGTTCGAAAGCCGAACGTAGGGCATTTGCTAAATCATATTTCGAAGTTTCTACAGAAGAACGCGTCAAACATCCAATTGAAATTTCGCCATCTTTTACGATTACTCTAGCAATATTGTTTGATGTTTCCACCAAATCAGCCATATCGGCACTCATTCTGTAAACGCCATTATGAGCCGTGTAAAGTGCACGAACAAGGCCTTCTTGAACGCCTAAATCCATAACTTTTTTAGGCAAATCGGCTTTTTGAATGTCGATAACCAAGTTTGGTTCGGTTGTTTTGAATTCCGTTTTGATATCACCAATGATTTCCTGCATGTCAAAAACATACGCTTCATCATACATTCCAGCGATAATTACGGTTGCAACACTTTCGCGAGGAATCGCATTACGCAAACTTCCACCGTTGATTTCTGCAATCTGCAATCCGAAGTTTTCGAATCCGTCAAAAAGCAAACGGTTCATGATTTTATTGGCATTCCCTAAACCTTTATGGATGTCCATTCCTGAATGTCCGCCGTTTAAGCCTTTTACCGTAATGGTATAAGCCACAGAATCATCCGGAACATCTTCTTGTTCGTAACCTCTTGTCGCAGTTACATCAATTCCTCCAGCACAACCTATGTCAATTTCATCGTCTTCTTCTGTATCTAAATTTAAAAGGATTTCGCCCTGAAGCAAACCTCCTTTTAACCCCATTGCACCAGTCATTCCAGTTTCTTCATCAATTGTAAACAAAGCTTCGATAGCGGGATGCGGAATATCTTTAGACTCCAGAATGGCCATTATTGTAGCAACTCCAAGTCCGTTATCGGCACCAAGGGTTGTTCCTTTTGCACGAACCCAATCCCCATCTACATACATTTCGATTCCTTGGGTGTCGAAATCAAAAACCGTATCCGAATTTTTTTGGTGTACCATATCCAAATGCGATTGCATCACGATGGTTTTGCGGTTTTCCAATCCTGAAGTGGCAGGTTTTTTTATGATAACGTTACCAACTTCGTCTTCAATGGTTTCAAGACCCAGTTTTTTTCCGAAGTCTTTCATAAAAGCGATTACCCTTTCCTCTTTTTTTGAAGGACGAGGAACCGCATTCAGGTCGGCAAATTTATTCCAAAGTTGTTTTGGTTCGAGGTTGCGAATTTCTTGGCTCATTCTTTAAATAGTTATAAAGTTTAAAGCCGTAAAGTTACAAAGTTAGTTTTGGATGTATTTAAAAAGTGGAAAGTAATTTAAGTGATGTGCTAAATCCGAATTAAATCAAGATGACCTAAACATTTTTTGATTAAATTTGTTAGTATAAATTAACTACTATGACTTTAGTTATCAATAAATCGAACTCAAAAAATATCGCAAAGCTTTTAACCGATAAACTAAAAAAAACATCCAAGAAAGGAAATCTATCCAAACACTTTGGGAAGCTGAAAAGAAATTTGGACGGTTTAAAATATCAAACTGAATTAAGAGAAAATGAAGATTGATTTTATAGCCGACACGAATTTCTTGGTTTATGTTCACGAAGGAAATCCTGTTGTAGCTCCTTTTTTAGATTATAATTTTGGCATATCGTTTATAAGCGAAATTGAATTATTGGGATTTAAAGGAATTACTAAAACGGAAGAAACAAAATTAAAACTCTTGCTGAGTGATATTTTTAATATTGAATGGAACTCAAAAATTAAAGAAAAACCATCGAGCTAAGAAGAAAATATACTATAAAATTACCCGATGCCATAATTGCATCAACTTCGTTAGTTTATGAGATTCCTCTTGTGACTGCAGATAAAGGCTATTCAAAAATTGAAGAATTAGACTTGATTTTGATTGAGTTTTGATTTTTAAGCAATATGCTTTTCAAAAAGTTTCTTAGCATCTTTTTTAGACACTTTTCCAACACATTCATCTTTGTGGATGCAAATAACAGGAGCTTGTTTGCACATTCCTTGGCATTTCATTTTTTCGATGTGAACGGTTCCTTTCAAACCGGCTTCTTTTACCAAATCTTTGAAGCATTCTTTTACTTCAGAATTGTAACGGCAACATTTTTTTCCGTCACAGAATAAAATAACTTTTTCCTTTGCGTCTTTCTTTCCCATTGTGTAAGTCGTTGAAAATGCGTTTGTCCAATTGAGATTAGACACTGCAAGTTTAGTGATTTTATTTTTATCTATTCTAAATTAAGGCTTAAATTTTTAAAAAAGTAATTAACAATAGTTACGGATTTAAAAAGCAATCGGTTTGCTATATTTACGAAATCAAAATTACCCTGATGAAAAACAAAAAAATCTTACTGTCGCTTTTTCTGATTGTTCAAATAATTGTACTTCAAGTTTTATCGTTTTTCCCTGAATTTATTGAAACTTATTACAGTAACGGTTTGTATCCTGTTATCGCAAAAACATCAAGAACTTTGTTCGGATGGATTCCTTTTTCTTTTGGAGATATTATTTATTTCGTAGTGATTTTTATGATTTTGAGATGGTTTTTTCTAAATAGGAAAACATGGAAAACCGAGTGGAAATCAAATGTATTGATGGTTTTCAGTGGCATTTCTATCTTTTATTTTTTGTTTCATTTCCTTTGGGCAACAAACTATCACAGGATTCCTCTTTTTGAAAAAATGAAAATTGAGAAGGAATACAGCAATGCTGATTTGATGACTTTTACACAAAAACTAATTGTGAAAACCAATGAAATCCATTCAAGATTAGAAACCAATGATTCAGTAAAAATCACAAATCCTTATTCTCAAGAAGCTATTTTCAAGATGACCTTGAATGGCTATAAAAATTTGGCTGACGAATATACTTTTTTCAACTATGAGGAACCAAGCATCAAGAAATCACTCATTAGTTTGCCTTTGACCTATATGGGTTTTGGCGGATATCTGAATCCATTTACGAATGAAGCCCAGGTAAACGACAAGTTACCAATGTATAATTTTCCCTTCACCGTTTGCCACGAAATGGCCCACCAAATTGGGTATGCTTCGGAAAGTGAGGCTAATTTTATCGGGTTTCTTTCGACCACAAAAAACAAGGATTTGTATTTTCAATATGCAGGTTACAGCTATGCCTTGAAATATTGCTTGAGGAATTGGAAAATTAGAGATGAAAAGGTTTTGGAGGAATTGCAGCAAAAAATCCGCCCTGGAATCTTGAAAAATTATGAGGAAAGTGATGCGTTTTGGATGAAATATAATACTCCTATTGAAGATGGCTTCAAGTTTTTTTATGATAATTTCCTGAAGATGAACAAGCAGGAAGATGGACTTGAAAGCTATAGCAAGTTTGTGAATTTGATGGTTAATTATTATAAGGAGAAAGAATTATGATGCTTTTTTTTAAAATTAGAAACAGATCTATCGGCGTTTTTGAAACCATATTCCTGCTGGATGCAACTATCTTTCATGGCGAACCCCGCCATAAAAGGATAGTTACAACCATCAGGGTTAGAAAGAAAACTTTAGGCTTCTTTTAATCTTTCAGCCAAAATTGCCTAAAATTTTAAGGTACAACTTCAATTTGAATTCCCTGATTCCAGTTTTTATGCTCATTTTCATAATAAAGATAGGCCGATGAAGCAACGCCTTGATACATTCCCGGAACAATCGCCTTCAAATCGATATTGATTTTTCGGATTTCATTACCCTCTAATTTTCTAAAATAAAAAACCAGTTCATTTCCAAAAATCTCATAATAATCAATACTGTTTTTTTCAACAAGTTCCTTTAGTTGCCAAGGCTCCGGAGTCAAACCGCCAGGAATTCCGATTCTCGCAATTGGATTAGAAACTTCACTTTTATTTGTGTTTTGAACTTCAACTTCAAGTCTTGCAGTTTCACTGATTTTCACTTTATTGCTCAACGATTTTGTCTTTAAAACTACTTTACAATCCTTTGAATTGTTTGGCTTATAGGTTTGATATTGCACATAAAACAAATAAGGAATCGAACTTTCATTTGGAATTTTAATGTCGAAATTATTTTTTCCGGTATTGATCTTCAGGTTTTTCAAAATCACATTTCCGCTGTTGTCTTTTTGCATCAAATCAACGGACTGATTATTTAATTTCAGTGTTGCATTCGCCGTAAAAGTATTATTAATCGAAATTTTAGTGAATTCTGTAATGGCTTTCAAAGCCAAAGCCGTAGCTTGTGTCGAACCAAAGCCGTATGAATTCTTACTCGATTGAATAAAATCCAAAACGTCCGAAACTTCTTTCGTGATTTCCTTTTCTTTCAATAAAGCTAAGGCATACAGTGAGGCAATCTCTGTATTCATCGATCTTCCATAACTATTGATTACAGATTGTTCAGCCTTTAAATTTTGCATACCCTGCTTCTTGATTTCAGCCTTAATGAGTTGCATCAACTGTTTGTAATTTTGCGTTTTATTCAAGTTGAAAGAAGCCAAAGCAACCAATTCCATCCGATACAGATCATTGCTTTTCAAGGCTTCCTGCAAGGCAGTTTCATATTGTTTGCCGATATCGTTTCGTCCAATTTCGGACAAAACATAAACGATATAAGCATTGTTCACTTCATATTTGATTCCAGAAAACCCATATTTACCAGAATTCTGCTTGAAACCTCCTTTATTGTCTTTTCTTGAATTTAGCCAATCCATCGATCTTTCCACTAATTTTTTATCTACATTGATGAATTCCTTCATTTCATGAAACTGCAACAAGCCATAAGCTGTCAAGGCTTCATGTCCAGGATTACCGCCATACCACTCAAAACCGCCATCCTTTGATTCATAATTTTTTAGTTTCTGATAGCCATTTTCCAAAAATTTCAAAGCTCTATCCTTAAATTCAGGCGAAGTATTTTTAAACTGCATCAACTGCATCGCCATAATATTGGGATAATTGGAAGAAGAAACCTGCTCAAAACAGCCCGAAGGTTCTCGCATCATACTCTCCAAACCATCAAAAATCGACGATAACGGATTGTAAAACAACTTGAATCCGGCATCAAGTGAACTTGGCATAGGTTCATAAATTGTAAAATCCTGTGATTGTGATTTAGTTCCTGAAATATCAATATTCATCGGAAAACCTTTAGAATAAACAGCTATTGTTTTCTTTATTTTTGATTTGAAATTCTCCCCTATTAACGAGATTTCTAATGGAAAATCTTTGCCTACTTTTTTTGGAACTAGGGAAATATATACTGTTTTTGATTCATCTGGATTTAATTCTACAAATGCCTTTTCTCCATTTTGTTTTCCTTCAAAATCAACGTTGTACTCTAGTTTTATACTCTTTTGAGAATTATTTTTCAACCAAATCGGAATAGAAATTACATCTTCTTCCGAAGCATAAAGTGGTACTTTTGCATCTGTTTGGATTAATTCTTTTACAGCAAAAGTCGCTTCTGCTTTTCCTAAATCGCCTTTGTAGGACGTTCCTTCTGCCAAAATCTTGAAAGAAGTATTGTCATCAGAATTATAAAATTCAAAATTGGCTTCTCCCTTATTATTCGTTTGAACAACCGAATTCCAGTAGATGCACGTTCTAAAATCTGTCTTTTCTTCCACGATTGTAGAGGTATATTTTGGAGCATAGAAATCATCTGCTTCGTTCAACTCTTTTGTGCCTGAACGGTTTATGTTCTGAAAAGTATAATTGTATTTTTGTCCAAGAAGAATTCCTCCGTCCAATGTTCTATTTTTGGTTGTCACTACAATAACTCCATAAGCGCCACTTGAACCATAAATGGAGGTTGCCGAAGCATCTTTTAAAATCGTAATTGACTCAATAGAATTTGCAGATAAGCTTCCCAAAATAGACGAGTTTTCATTGTTGGCATAAGGAATTCCATCGACAACTATCAACGGCTGACCTCCCGATCTGTTTCCGTAAAGCGATGAAAAGCCACGAATCAAAACTTTGTCACTTGCTCCAACTTGACCTGAACTATTTGTTATTTGAAGTCCTGCAACTCTGCCCGTTAACGAATTTGTAATTTGTGAAGCTGTAACAACAGTAACTGAACCTGTTACACTGGTTTTTCTTTGAACACCATAAGCCACAACAACAACTTCATTTAATGCAGACTCTTCAGAATCTAAAGAAACAGAATTAGCTTTAGTTTGAGAAATTTGATTTGTAGCCTTTTTTAAAGGCAAATCCTTATAGGTAACTTCCAATGCCTTTGTATTCGAAAGTGTATCTTTCATTCTTGCAAATTCAACTTGATCTGAAAATGAATTTTTAATTGTGTATTTGTGCTTGCTTTTACCCTCAACAACCAAGTAAGCCAAGTCAGAAAAATGAACTCTGTTGAATTTGAAATAACCGCTCGAATTACTTCTTGTTTCAAAAACCTTTCCTTTATCTGTAAAAAATAAAACCTTTTTTGAAGCAGGTCTTTGTTTATGATCTAAAACAAATCCTTCGATTGAATTGCTCTTTTCTGGCTCCAGATTCCTAACTTCTGCTTGTAATTTCTCCAGATTTTCATGATTGTATTTTCTCCAACCGTGTGTATTTAAAAGCAAATCAATGGCTTCTTCTCTGCTTTCAAGTTTTTTATTTTCATCAAAATAAAACCTTGGTTCGTGGATTTTCCCTTTTAATTCGGTTCCTAGAAATAACCACGACAAAATATTATCTTGTTTGTCATCAATGTACGTCAGCAGTTTTGAATCGACTACAGAAACAGATAGATTGGATGCAATTGGAAGATTGTTCTTATCTTTTGTAATGATGGAAACTTTGACTTTTTCTCTTGGCAGATAAGTTTCCTTGTCCGTTTTGATATCAATTTTAAGTCCGTTTTGATAATTCAAGAAAACGAGTCTTTCTGCCACAATTTTATTTTCTATCAGCAAAGAGAACGATTGAATTCCAACTGGGAAATCCTTTGTTTTTATAGTAACAGAATTCCAACCTTGCATTAAATTTAAATCAACTGATTGATGGATTTTCGCACTATTTCTGACCAAAACTTTTGCTTCAATAGCCAATGGAGCGAAAATCTTCAACGACACATTTTCGGTATTTTTTTGTGTGTTTATGACAAATGCACTTTTTCGAGCCAAGGGCAAAGCAATCTTTTCTTCTGATTTAAAAGGCGAAGTCAGAATGGCAAAATACTTTTTAGTCTCATCTGTTTTTAAAATTACATTCCCCATTCCGTCGTGAACGCTTTTAAAATCAGCAACTTTATTTCCGTTTTCGTCTTCGATAAATCCTGCAACATCCATTGGAAAACCAAATTCATTTTTTGCAATAAAAAACAAGGAAGAAGATTCGTTGGCAACAAAATTTCCGCTTTCAGGCAAAAATTGTAAATCCACAAAATTCAAATTGATGGGAATGGATCGTGTTACCGATTCTTGAAAATTATCATAATCAACCATCAAATTCACAATTCCATCATTGGATTTTAAATCATCTGAAAGCTTGAAACGAACAACTGCTTTTCCTAAATCGTCCGTTTTTGCTTCAAGCGAATCTATTTTTTTTCCCGCTATGAAAACATCATATTTAAAAGTATAATGCTTTATCGGAGTACTTTCTAAATTTTTTAGTTCGAAATCAGCCTCGCAAGTTTCTCCTTTTCCATAGGCTTTTTTCTTGAAATCCAACGTCATCAAAATCCGTGGAGCAACCACTTTCTGTACAAAAAAGGATTTCTCAAAAATATTTTCCGATGTCTGGTTTTGAATTCTCGTGTAGGCTCTGATCTTATACATTCCTGAAGCTACATTTTCAGGAATTGCATATGAACCAACGGCACTTCCGTTCTCAATGAAATAAGTCTGTGACGTGATTTTTTTGTTTCCGCTGTCGAACAAATCTACATAAATATAGTCGCTCAAACCCGTTGGACGATTGTCGCTTTCTGTAATATAAGCTTTAAAAAAAACCGTTTCCCCGGGAACATACAATACATTATTCAACTGCAAATACACTTTTTCTGTGATTGACTTTTGATAAACTACTGACCAATTAGCTTCCTTATTTTGAGCTGATGCAAATTGAATTACAAACAGAAACAATAGGACTTTTATATTTTTCATCGTGCTAAAATTTAATGGTTAAAGAAGACCCGAAGCTTCGCATCATCGGTGCATTGAAATATTCTAATCCGTTAGTTTCTATAGAATTGAACATCGAATTATTACTGAAAACCGACTTACTTTTTGAGAGTATGAAAACATTATTTACAAAAAACGAAATGGTAAAATTCAATTTATCCTTCAAATAATCTACTCCATTTGAATAGGACAAACTGATGGAATTCAATCTAAAATAAGTGGCATCCTCAATGGCATCTTCTGCAACTCCATCAATTCCATAACGTGTCCAACGATTTTGTTCGACTGGAAGATTTGCATCATAAAAGGAAACTGCCTGCGTGTTTGAAACTCCAGATTGTGTCACGCCTTCAAAAATATAATTAGATATATTTCGCTGATTTCCTGTTGTTTCAGATTTTCCGTAATAGTTTAAAGTTTGTTGTGTTCCGTTCCAAATTTCCCCACCTTGGCTCCAATCGAAAGAAAGGTTTAGTGTGAATTTTTTATAACGAAATGAATTGAAAAACCCAACCACAAAATCGGGATTTGGATTCCCTAAAACTTTAGGTTGGGAATCCTCTATTGGAAATCCCTGTTCGTCGATAATTACATTATGGTTTGCATCTCGCAAATAACCTGTTCCAACAATAACTCCGAGCGGTTGACCAACGATATAATTTTTATTTACATCCGAAAAACCAGCAAATGCAATTTGGGTTTGGTTGTTGTTTAAGCTCGTAACTTCATTTCTAAAAGTCGTGAGATTCAAATTGAGATTATAGCCAAAATTACTGTCGAAATTAGAGAATCTTTCAATCTCGAACTCAAATCCATTTTGCTTATAATTCACTTCTGGCGACCAATTAGCTTCGTTTGCGGTTAAAATTGGGGCATATAAGTTTTCAACATTTTTGTAATAATAATTGGCCTTGAAATTCCAGCGATAATCAAAATTATACATCAATCCTAAATTTGTTGTAGCTTCATTTGTAGGAATTGCATCTTTTGGTGTTAATAGTTCTAAATTATTCTGAAGTTGTTTAAACTGACTTACTTGATACTGTAATGAATTAAAATTCAAGTTGTTGTTTTGCAAAGAAGGTTCAACTTGATTAAAAGATTGGCTTATTGAAAACGAAATTTCGTCTATAAAAAGCCTTCTGATGTCGGCCGAAGCGAAAAAGTTTGTCATCAAACTTCCTTTGACAGTGGAAGAATAATTGAGATCCGAACTTAATTTCAAAGTGAGGTCTTCATAATTGGAAAACACATTATCAAAGACATAAGAACCATTTAGATTATAAAAAACCTCAAATCGTTCCTGGGAAACATCCAATTTATTTTGAATTGAACTTGTATTTGGAAAGTCGTTTGGCGATGCAAATCCGTTGAAGAAAATTCTCTCCAATCGTCTTTCCTGGAGTCTGAAATCAATCTTGGATTCGATTGCTACTTTATAATTGAATCTATGACTGAAAACATCTGAAACAGAAAAGCTCTTGAATTTTTCTATTCTTTCGTTATAATTTGGAGCAACAATTCCAGCAAAAAAAGGGTTTTGTGCGTTTGTATTTGTAATTTCTGAAGATTGAAAACTTGTATTTGCCACATTTGAATTAACGTTTTTCTGGTATCTATGGTTGAAATTAAAAGAAATTGTCTTGCTTTTGTTTTGATCTAAATTTTTATCAATCAGATAATAAGGATTGTTTTCAAAGGCAGAATAGCTTCTTTGGAAACCGTTTGCCAATGTTGAACCTAGATTATTATGAAAATGAATTGGAGTTACTGCATTTGCAAAAACGATTTTATTTATTCCGAAATTTGAATTGGAAAGGTTATTTTCAAAATCATTATAAGACAAAAGGGTTTCTATTTTACTGTTTTGAGATATGTTTCTGAAATATTTTACAAACGTTGCAATTTCATTATTCCTGCTGGTTGGAATTGAGATATTTCCTGTCTTATAGAGGAAATTCATTTTAAGAAAGTTCCCTTTTGGACTTTGAATTACAGCATTTATGGAAGATTTGTTATCTGTTGTATTTTGAAAAAAATCATTTGGATTATAAAGTTGGAGCGGATTTCCATTTCCAAAAGATTGGTTGACAATATTACCTTGAGGATAATATTCAGAGTTATTCCCAGAATATTCAAGTGAACTTACATTAGGTCCAAAGCTAAAAATCTCATTTGTTTCTGGCGATTGATAAAGTATTTGTCCGGCTTGGCTTCTGCCTTGAGCGAATTTATCTTGGTATTTTGGCAAGCGAATTGGCGATGAAAAACTAAATTCCTGATTAAATTCTAATGCCAATTTGTGGTGCTCGTATTTGTTTTTGAAATGATAGAAACCCTCTTTTCTAGTAATTTTAGAGATTTCGTTTTCGAGATTAAACAATGAATTTAAGTCAAAATTTCCGGATGGTTTTGAAATTTGTACTGAATCTATTGGTTTCTTTAGTTTTTCGGCATAATCATTAGCTACAATACGATCGACTTTTTCATAATTTTCTTGAGGAGGCAAATTGGTTATCTTGATGGTTTTGGTTGTCATCCCGATATAGGAAAGTACTAGTTCATCTCCTTTATTGACTTTAATGGCATAATTTCCGTCAAAATCTGAAGTTGTGCATCTGGAAGTGTTTTTTACACAAATTGTAACGCCTGGAATTGGCATTCCGTTTTCGCTGACATTGCTTTTATATAAGGTTTGCGAGAATCCAAATGTTGATGCAAAAAGTAAGAGTAATAGTAGTTTCATATTCGGTGCTTTTATATATAGAGCATATTTTTTTGGAAAAGGTTGGGAAAGAAATGAAAAATATTCCTGATGCTAAATTTATTTGGTACTGGTTTGAAATTTAAAGTATTTTTTTTGAATCTTTGAACCTTTAATCAAGATGTATTGTTTTTATTTCTAATGGTTTTAAAAAGTTTCTCGAAAAGCCTAAAGTTATTCCCTAGCCCAGATTGCAGTGGAAATCCTTTTTGTCCCGGGGTTCGGGACAAAAAGATTGGAACGGAAAGCGGGACTACTGATTCTGAAAACGAAAATAGTTTGTGCTCCTGAAAAAAAACTGTAACAAAATCTACATAGCGACTACTAACGTAAATATGAGTGCGAATTTAGAACAATCTTTTGTCCAGCAATTGCAGGCGAACCAGAACATCATCCACAAGATTTGTAGGCTGTATACGTCTGGCGAGGACGAGCATAAGGATTTGTTTCAGGAAATTACGATCCAGCTCTGGAAGGCGTTCCCGAAGTTTCGTGGCGAGAGTAAATTTTCGACTTGGGCTTACAGGGTGGCGTTGAACACGGCGATTACTTTGTACAGGAAGAGCACTCGGACGGTTCACACTACGGAATTTGACACGGCCCGACATTTCATCAAGGAAGAAGATTATAATTATGAGGAGGAAGAGCAGATAAAGCTGATGTATAAAGCTGTGCATCAATTGAATGACATTGAAAAAGCACTGGTTTTCATGTATTTGGAAGATAAGGATTATGAAGAGATTTCGGAAACTTTGGGAATCAGCGAAGTGAATGCAAGGGTAAAAATGAACAGGATTAAGGGGAAATTAAAGAAAATTTTAAATCCGTAAAGGAGAAAAAAAGATATGGAAGGTTTAGATTTATTAAAGAAAGACTGGAAAAAGAACGAGAATTCTTTTGAGCAGGTTTCGGAAACACAGATTTATAAAATGATTCACAGGAGTTCGTCCTCTATCGTGAAATGGATTTTTATCATCAGTTTGCTGGAGTTTGCTTTGTGGAGCATTCTGTCGTTTTGCATGAAGGATTCGGAAGTGATGCAGAAATTTGAAAGTTATCATGTGGAGAATATTATGCTTCCGCTTTACATTTTTGGATATATTGGACTTGTCTATTTTTTCTTTCACTTTTTTATGAATTACAAGAAAATTTCGGCTACTGATAGTGCAAGAGTTTTAATTTCGAACATTATAAACACGAGAAAGAAAGTCTATCAATATGTTTGGTTTAATATTGTTTATGGTATTATTAGCTCAATTATTATAACCTATATCCAATTGACACGTGACAAAGAGATTATTGAGCTCATTAGTGATTATGAAAAAGCAGGAAATGGAGTTTTGATATATAGTATTTACTTCTTTATGATATTTGTGTTTATAGCTGTTTTTATAGGTTTTATTTGGCTTTTCTACCGATTGATTTATGGTATTTTGCTGAAGCGACTGTATAAGAATTATGAAGAATTGAAAAAAATAGATTTATAAAAAAAGAGGCGCTTGCCTCTTTTTTTATTTTTAGTATTCCCATTGACGTTTTTTGTTGAGCTCTTCCTGGACTTGCCTTTCTTCTGCCGGAATAACTTTTAAGAATGATGGATGTTGCTCGATGGCATATTCTACTTTTTCTACGATTTGCTCGATGGTATCGTTTTCATAATCGATTTGAAGTGGTTCTTTTATGATAAACGATTGTAAAATTCCTTTCTTTTTTAATCGCAATCCTTTTTTGTCAAATGAACGGCGGAAACCATCAATCACAATTGGCACCACGATTGGTTTATGGGTTTTGATGATGTGTGCTGTTCCTTTTCGAACAGGCTTGAAAGACTTGGTAGTTCCTTGTGGAAAAGTGATTACCCAACCGTCTTCAAGTGCTATTCGGATGTTTTCTGTATCATTTGGGTTGACTTCTCTTTGAACATCTTTTCCTTTTGCACGCCAAGTTCTTTCAACTGTGATGGCACCAACATAGGAAAGTATTCTTGGAAGCAAACCTTCTCGCATTGTTTCTTTTGCTGCAACGTAATAAATATTCAGTTTTGGTTGCCAGAGATAGCCAATGTTTTTGATATGGTCTTGTCTTCCGCTCAAACTTGCGTTAAAAACGTGAAACATCGCCACTACATCGGCAAAATAGGTTTGGTGGTTGGAGATAAAAAGAACGTTAACACCCGGTAAATCCTTTATAATTTCTGAACCTTCGATTTGAAGTTCGTTGAAACCACGGTACCGCCTATGGGTTAATGCTCCAAAAATTCGGATCAACCATTTTTTTATAAAAAGTATATGACCAAAAGGATTTCGTTTGAACAATCCCATATTTCTTTAGCAATTAAGTTCGCAAACATACAAAAACTAACGGTTTAAAATACTCTTTTTAATACTTCTTTAAGTTCGTTTAGCATCTGGGAAGTGGCTCCCCAAACGTAGTGTTCTTCAAATTTAAAAGCAGGAACATCCACTTCTTCCATATAACTAGTGCTCAAGGTTTTGCTGACTCTTGCAGTATCATCCATTAATACCGACAAAGGCATTTCTATAATACCAAAAACTTCCCTATCGTCTGGAATGAAAGCCAATTCTTGAGTAGCATAACCTAAAAAAGGATATACTTTAAAATTGCTTGGCGGAATATATAAAGCTGTAAAAGGTCTGACAATGGTTATTAATTGTCTATCGACTCCAATTTCTTCGAATGTTTCGCGTAAAGCTGTATCAGCAAGAGAACCATCAAATTTTTCGACCTTTCCGCCTGGAAATCCAATTTGGGAAGAATGCACACCTTTATAGGAATTTCGGAGAATCATAACTAGATGTGGGGCATCGTTTTTAGGATAGAACAACATCATCACCGAAGCTTCTCTGGGATTGATTTTTTCGAGGTCTAAATCTTTAAAGATGGCTATTCTTTCCAATGGCATCATTTCGAGATGAGCATCATCACCGGGGAGATTCTCTGTAAGTATTTGCGGAATATATTTCAGAAAGGCATCAAAATTCATATTCAAAGGCTATTTTTGTAGTAACTAAAGATAGTTCGGAAATTTGAGATTCCAAAATCAAATCCCGAAATTTCGGGACTAAAATTAAATTAAAAAAGATGTTCAGTAAAGCCGAAGCACAAATGATCAAGAGGGAATTTTGGATACAATTTGCAGAAGAATATCCACGAAAGTGGCTTTTGTATGACACCAAAATCAAGGATTTTTCTTTTAAATTTTATGTAGATAACAAGAAAGCCCAAGTGATGATTGACATCGAACCAAGGGATGAAGAAAAGCGAAAAATCTATTTTGAAAAGATTGAATCGCTCAAGCAAATCCTTCTCGATGAATTTATTCCCGAAGCCATTTTCGAGCGGAACTTCCACTTGGAAACGGGAAAAATAATCAGCAAAATCTGGGTCGAAAAAGACGGAATCAGTGTGATGAACAAAAATACGTGGCCACAAATTTTTGATTTCTTCTATGAAAAAATGGATGCTTTTGAGCGATTTTTTTATGAGTATCGGGAATATATTGAGGATTTGGAGGTGAATACCTAAAGTTAAAATTGGGATTTTGTAGTGAATCGAAATAAAACTACCATTACTTTATAAACTTCATAACACCTTTTGAATCAGCAACAATAGATTTTATTTTGGATTCAAGTAATTTGGTTGCTCTTTCAATTTTTACGAAATCAACTTCTCTCTTTTCTTCAATCAGATATTCTTCAATTACTACAGCTGGTTCTAATGCGGGAACTCCATTAATTAGTAATTGATATTGATAACCAATCCGAACTTCGTGATAAATATCATTAAAGATAAGACCATCATTACCCGTTCTGATTTCATCTCTAAAAGGAGATACCTTTACAGAAAATTCACTCTTTCCTTTTTGATATCCTTCTAAATAGCTTTCGTGTTTAATTTTAGCATTAATTTCATTTAATTTGTTTGTCCCTTCTTGCAAATGTTTGATTTCTTCTTCAAATTTTAATAATTGTTCCTTACTTTCTCTTTTACCATTTTCAAATCCTTCATTATAACTTTCCTGTTTGATCGTTGGAATATTACCCTTTAAATCAACTACTGTTTTTTGTAAATTTTTGGAAGTATCATCAACTTTAAATAGAACTTCACGGTCAATATTTTGGTTTAAGTTTTCTAATTTTCCTTTTAGTTTGATAACATAAGCGTACCAAATTAAAGATGTAATTATAAATACAGCTATTAAACTAATTATAAGTATATTATTCATTTTTTCTATTATTTTTACTATTGATTACAGATTTAAATATAAAATTTACAAAGCCGGTGAATGCTTCCTATTTCCTCCAGAATTCCTAAAACAAGTATTCAGTGTCAGGCTAAAAATAGAATCGGCGGTTTGACCACAAAATTTGCAGGTGTATTTTGTTTTTTCTGAACCTTCATACAATTTATGTTTTCCAGAACCATTAGGATGTCGTTGGCAGGAATTTGCCGTTAGGCTGAAAACGCTGGAGTCTTTTATGCCACAATATTCACAGTAGTAGTTGGCCATTTGTTAGGGTTTGAAATGTTTCCATCAAAAATAAAACACATTATTGAGATACAGATTTAATCCTATTAAAGGGGTGTTTTTGTAGATAAAAAGGCAGTTCTGTCCTAAAAACCAGTTTATTGATGGCTTTTTTCGACTTTTATACTTTTAAAAGTACTACTATTTTAGTTCCAGATGGAATGTTGGGAACAATCTGGATGGCATCTTCAAGAGGTGCCTCAAGCAAGGAAAGGCGTTCTTTGGCCAACAAAATACCTTTTGATTGATGAAGGGAAGTTGAAGCAGAAATACCCTTTCCGTTATCGGATATCGCACAGCACAAAACAGACGATGAAGTCATTTTAAAAGAAATCAGTAATTCTGGATGGGGATGATTTTGGGAAAAAGCGTGCACAAAAACATTTTCTACAAAAGGTTGTAAAAGCATTGTTGGAACCAAACTCATCATATCGACTTCCTCTGATAAGGCAAATTCAACCGAAATACGATTGTCAAAACGCATATTTTCGATTGCAATATAGGTTTTCAAATAGTCTATTTCTTCTTCGAGTGTGATGTTTGGCTTCGAGGAATTTTCCAACGTTTTTCGCATCAATTTCGAAAACTCTCCAATGAAACGAACGGAATTCATAGCATCATTACTGATGATATAATGCTGAATGGCATTCATAGCGTTGAAGGTAAAATGTGGATTCATCTGGCTCAACAGCGCTTCAAGTTTGGTTTCGGCAATTCTTCTTTGAATGATTGCTTTTTCTTTTGCCTTTCGTTTAATCCTAATAATTAGAACACCAGAAAGTCCAATTATTGCGATAACTGAAAGCGTTATAAACCACCACGACAACCAAAAAGGAGGTTTGATTATAATTTTAAATAATTCAAAAACTGTTGTTTTACCTGCATTCAAATCCAACACTTCAATTTCTAGTTTGTAATTTCCGTGAGGAAGATAAGGCAAGAAAACAGTCGGTTTTTCACTGTAGGGACTCCATCTGTTGCTGTTTTTCAATCTGTAGCGGTATTTCAATTTATTTGGAAAAGCAGTACCGTTGGCTACAAAATCTATTAAAAAAGAATTGTGTTGATAGTCTTGTATGATTTCTTTTGGAGCATAGGAAAACCATTCAAAATCATCTTTAGAAACCGGAATATTATTAATGGATAAAGCACTTATTTGAAGTTTATGAACTGTTTTTTGATCTTGAATAATCTTCTCCAAATCCAATTCATAATAGCCTTTGTTAGTTCCTAAAAACAATTTTTGATTGATTATTTTTGATGCTGTCACAGTATAATCCTCAAAACCCTGTTCCTTATCTATTAGTCTTAATTGTCCATTTTTATAGATATTTATTCCTTTTTCGGTTCCGATAAATATAAAATCCTTATATGATTCTAAAAAAGAAATGGAGTTTCCAATTATGCTCTCTTTTGATATTTTTTCTATGATTTTGAATTCTTTGGCATCATCAACTATAAAAACATCCCCAAATTCTGCACTGATAATTAAATCTCCTTTTGAGTTTTTTGTGATATGCTTGAGTTTTTCTTCCTTCCAAATTTTTTCACTCAAGAACGATTTGAATTCATTATTTTCGTAAGAAAATAAACCTTTAAAAACAGAAAGTAAATAGGTTTTATTATTAGCATTCAACGTTCTAACAATATCAGTTGGAACATTTGAAAATGAGTTTATTTTGAGTTTATAAACATCATCATAGATATGAATCCCACCATACGGATTGGTTTCGAAGAATTTCCCATCGGCTGTAAAGCCAAAACTGTAAGTATGAATGGGAACGTATCCTGCAATCTTACCTTTAAAATTAATCTCAAAAATACCAATATTGCTATTTATCCAATAGGATTTTTGATGTTTTACGATTCCATAAAATTGGATTCCCGTTGAAGGAATGTCATAATTGAGCTCGAAAAAACCTTTGGAATAAGATGGGAGACTTTTTTTATTTCTGATGATATAATCCTGTTGAAAATCTTTAAAATCCTTCAGCGAAAGCATCATTTCAGTATTACTAAAACTCAAACCCTGCTGATGAAGAATGATATTATCTTCAAAATCAATGATGTTCCTATCTTCAAAACGTTTATAATGTATGGTTTGATTAAGTTGAACCTGATAAAACCCCTTATCTTTCGAACCAACATAGAGAAAATCATTATGTTGGTCATATACACAATTTAGAAGGCTTTTAGAATCTATTCCAAAATAATCTGAAACATCAATCATTTCTTGATTTTTTATTTGAAATAACCCTCCATTTGTATCAAAAATACCCCAAGCTGAAGCAAATATTTGTTTTCGCTTATCCTGTACAAATTGCCAGACAACTGAAGTTCCAAAATCTTCCTTAAAAAAAGGCTCTTTTTTTTTAAGATTTAAAACATTAAGAAACCCTTTATTACTGCTAAAAACGATATCATCAAAAACACCAAGACTATAAGTGTTTTTATACTCTCTTACCAAAACAATTTTGGGAATCCCCTCAACATACTCAATCTTAAAAAGACCTTCATTTAAAGCTGAAAAATAAATTTGATTCTGATATTCAATTATGTCCGTAATGATAAAAACACCAAAATGAGGAAAAACTTCTTTTGGAGTAAAAACAGTATTTGTAGTAATGTCGATAATGGAAATTCCATATTCTGTTCCAACATAAATTTTATCTTTAAAGCTAAATACCTTTCTAGTTTTATTGATGGGCAACCCTTCTTTAGTTGTAAAGATTTTGAAATTTTTTCCATCAAATTTAGTTACACCACCGCCATAACTTGCAAACCACATTGCTTCATTCTTATCCTGACAGATGTCCCAACAGCTATTATGAGCAAGACCTTCAGTGTCATATAAATTTAAAAAAGTTCCATTTTCAAATTTAGATACACCGTTTTCGGTTCCTATCCACAAATTATTATGAGTATCTAAAAATAAAGCACGAACAGCATTATTAGATAACCCGTCTAAAGAAGTATAATTTGTAGAGGGAAAATATTGAGCGACTACTATTAAAGGAGAAATTAATGCCCAAAAAAAGAAAAGTGCTTTATTTTTTGAAGGCATCTATCAGTTGCTTTTTTGTAAATAACTTATCCGAAACTGGAATTAATTTTCCTGACGACATTTTCAGAACATATTCACTTGAGCTAAAAGAAATCACATAATTTTTATTTACAATAAAACTTTTATGCACTTTAAGAAAAGTAGGCTCTACAAGAATTTCATTAGCGTCTTTAAGAGATTTTGAGGATTCGATAGTTTTATCTTGGGTTATGAATTTGGAATATGATTGGTCTGCCTCACAATAAATCAACGAGTTTAAAGAAATAACTTCAAAACCTTTTTTAGTTGATATCACTATTTTTTGATTTTCAGTGAATTTAGTATTCAGATTTTCTATTAATAATCTATACCGATCAACTTCTTTTTCCTGAACAACTTTTAATTCAAATCGAGCAATGGCTTCTTCAAGCTCATTAATATTTATAGGTTTCAAAAGATAATCAAATGCACTTGCTCTAATTGCATCAATAGCAAAATCAATATGTGCTGTAGTAAAGATAATTTCAAAATTAATTTTCTCAAAGTAGTTAAAAAGTTCAAAACCAATTTCTTCAGGCATTTGAATGTCTAAAAACACAATATCAGGACTATATTTTACAATTGAAGGAATGGCCGTTTTGAGTCCATCACATTCATCAACTACAATGATTTTATCTTCAAACAAAGAATTAAGTAGCTTTCTTAAAAAACTTCTAGAGTGAGATTCGTCATCAACAATTAGTACTTTTATTTTCATTTGAAAAATTTAAGAGGTCTAAAATACGCTTTTTCTATTTGAGTAAGTACTAATTACAAAACAAAAAACCCTTCATGTTTCCATGAAGGGTTCTCAAAAGAAAGGCGACGACATACTCTCCCACAATACTGCAGTACCATCTGCGCAGGCGGGCTTAACTTCTCTGTTCGGGATGGGAAGAGGTGAGCCCCGCCGCAATAACCACCTTAGGTCGTTACGCGATCGGATTCGATCACATTATATTATCAACACACTGAGATAAGGAAAAAGTATATTTAGAAAGTTCTCCCCCGAGAGCTTTCGCTCCCGGGAAAAAGGGCGTACATAAGCTTACGGGTTATTAGTACTACTCGACTATGACATTACTGCCTTTACATCTGTAGCCTATCGACGTGGTCATCTTCCACGACCCTTAAAAGAAATCTCATCTTGTGGTGGGTTTCGCGCTTATATGCTTTCAGCGCTTATCCCTTCCCAACGTAGCTACTCTGCGGTGCTCCTGGCGGAACAACAGATACACCAGAGGTTGGTCCAATTCGGTCCTCTCGTACTAGAATCAGATCCACTCAAATTTCTTGCGCCCACAGTAGATAGAGACCGAACTGTCTCACGACGTTCTGAACCCAGCTCGCGTGCCACTTTAATGGGCGAACAGCCCAACCCTTGGGACCTTCTCCAGCCCCAGGATGTGACGAGCCGACATCGAGGTGCCAAACCCCCCCGTCGATATGAGCTCTTGGGGGAGATCAGCCTGTTATCCCCGGCGTACCTTTTATCCTTTGAGCGATGGCCCTTCCATGCGGAACCACCGGATCACTATGCTCTACTTTCGTACCTGATCGACCTGTATGTCTCTCAGTCAAGCTCCCTTATGCCATTGCACTCTACGCACGGT